>CAWTZT010000121.1:0-5267 GCA_963919845.1 Thaumarchaeota archaeon CSP1-1 | reverse complement strand
GCACCAACTCAATCTTGGTCTCTACAAAAAGCAACTCTTACTGGCTACACTGCACCATCAAACAAGTACTTTGCAACAAGACAAAGACTAGCATTCCATCCACACGACCCAGACAAGAACTTCCTAGGTTATGGAATATCATTAGGTCATGGGGTAGCACAAACACAAACTCAAAGTCCACCACCACCTCCACCACCACAAAGCCTACCAAAAGAAACTGCAAGCTCAGCTAGTTCTGGAAAATCACGAAAAGAACAACTTGCAGATTATGAAAAAGATTACTTGACTAGAATGGACGTTCTTTATCAAGAAGAATCAAAAGTTGAATCAGAAAAAGCTCAATCTCCAGCTAGTAAATCACAAGGTGCGTTACCAAAAGGTTTCTAACTCAACCTTTTTTTAATTTTACTTTTTTCTAATTTACAAAATCTTGTAGAACTTGTTTTGCGTGGCCAGCAGCTTTTACTTTGGGGTATGCTTTGAAAATTTTTCCTTTCTCATCTACCAAAAACGTACTTCTAATTACTCCCATGTACTCTTTTCCCATAAAATTTTTTTTGCCCCATACCCCAAACTGCTTTGCAACTTTGGTTTCTGTATCTGAAAGTAAAATGTAAGGAATTTTCATCTTTTCACAGAATTTTTTGTGTGAATCTACATCATCTTTACTTATCCCAAGGATCTCAATTCCGGCTTTTTTGAATTTCTTATACTCTTTTGAAAATTCATCAGCTTCAGTTGTACATCCAGGTGTAAAGTCTTTAGGATAAAAATAGATTACATGTTTTTTTCCTAAAAAATCCGAAGATTTTACATTATTCCCATTAGAATCAGCAATCTCGAATTTTGGAACTTTATCTCCTTCGCTAATCACAAGTGAAAAGGAAAATTTTCCCTAATTAATTATTTTTTAAATAGAAAAAAACTCATTAAATTTTAAACCTAAGGGAGAATAGGACAGTTATGGTGGAAAGTAATTATGATATTTTAGATATTCCAGATGGCTCTTCCCGTATAGAAATTCGTACTGCATTTAGAAAGTTAGTCCTTGAGCATCACTCAGATAGGGGTGGAGATGATGAACAATTTAAGAGAATTAAACAAGCCTTTGATGAACTAAAAATAGGAAAAAAATATCCAGACTCTAAAGAAGAAAGAAAAAGAAAGTCTAGAGTTTATGCCTATGAATCAGAAGAAGAAAAAAGAAAACTCAATTTAATTCTGTCAGCAGACATTGCACAAGAGCTAAAGCGTGCAGAAGAATGGGTAGCAGCTTTGAATAGAGCAGATGCAACTGATACTAAACTTTTTGGTTCAAAGGAACTTGGTCAAATCGAAGTTGAAAGAAAGGCAACTAAAACACTTTCAATCAAAGGCAAGTATTGGGCAGGAAGTTTAACTTATGATGGGCCAATAATTATGTGGGGAAGTATCACAAATCCATATTTTTCTGATCATGAAGAACACAAGACGCGAATACATACTACAAAAGGTAAATTTTCCTTAATTGATCCTATAGAAAATGGATTTGTAATTGAACATGGAGCTCAAATAATTGTTGATGATGGTGACATTATAGTTGGAGATGTTTTTGGCAAAAAAGAAACTCTTCCAGATCCATCAGGCAAAGTTGGAATTTTCATTACAAAAGAACATTTTACTGAATTGATGGCACCTAAAGGAAAAATTGTTGCAGGTTACATTAGAAACACAGTAAAATTAGAAGCAGATGAAATTTTAGTAATTAACCTTGAAGACAATGTCAAAGTAAAGGGAAGAAAAATTTCAATTTTGGGGGTGAAGGTTACATACGATGTTGAAATTGAACTAAAACAAGGAGGAACAATAAAGTTTCATGACAAGGGATCAGGATTTGATATCAGTGATGATGCAATTCTAAAACTTGAAAACGGCAAAGAGTTTAGGCTACATGATCTTAAAATCTCACAGCTAATTGGATACGGTGGTTCTGAAATAACTTATGATTATCTAGATAACATTGGAAAGAAAAATTCGAAAGGAAAAAATTCGAGTTGGAGCTCAAAACTGGGCGGATTAGGCAAAGCCTTTGGCCGATAGGACATTAAATCTCAAAACAAGTCGAATCTTTTATATGGAAATTGACGGGGCACTTGTCTGATGGTTAATCCACGAGCATGGCTTGCTGAAGGAATTGCAACTTATGCGCTTGTATTCTTTGGGCCACTTTCTGTAATTTTAGCAGCAGCTGCATTTGGAGATGGATTATCTATTGAAGGAATACTCATGATTTCGTTTTCTCATGGTGCTGCAATTGGCTTGATGGTTTATGCATTTGGACATATTTCTGGTGCCCACATTAATCCCGCAGTTACAATACCAATGATTATTACAAAAAAAATTGGAGTTGCAGATGGTGCAGGATACATTGTATCACAATTAATTGGTGGAATAATTGCTGCCTTTACACTAGTTGCAATATTGCCTGACCTTGGAGCACAAGTAAACTTTGGAACACAAGGTGGACCAAGTGCTTTAATCAATCATAGTGTAAGCTCAGGTCTCTTCTTGGAAATGATATTCACATTTTTCCTAGTTTTGGTAATATTCATGACTGCAGTTCACAAAAAAGCAGCAGCTGGTTGGGCAGGATTTTCAATTGGTGGAATGATTTTCTTACTTCACCTAGTTGGAGTTCCATTAACTGGGGCATCAATGAATCCTGCAAGAACATTAGGACCTGCAATTGCATCAGGATTTTGGGAGTTTCATTGGATTTACTGGGTAGGACCAATCATAGGTGGAATCATTGCTGGTCTTATTATGAACTATGTTTACGTGAAAAAAGCAGAAGCTTCTGCATAGATCATTTCGTTTTCCAAACGTTTTTAAAAATTTGAACAACCGATTCTATTGGGCTCGTTGCACAGCTTGGACAGTGCGAATGCTTGCGGAGCATTAGGTCGAGGGATCGAAGCCCTCCGGGCCCGTTTTCATATTCACTCTAATTCCTTCCAGTTTATTCCGCAAGTAGAACATCTGGCTCTAATGGTATGATAAGTTCGTTCCCAATAGGGTTTGACTTGTATCTTACATACAGGGCATAGAACGGTTCTATTAGGCACTTTACTTTTGTGTACTATGTCACCAATTTTTAAAAGACTATTTTGAGTCTTAACAATATTGGGTTTCAGATTTAACGAATCCAAAACATACCTTTGTAATAATGGATTCATAGACTAAGTTAGTATGATCTCATTTATAATAAACACGAAGAACTGATAAATTATTCATCCTTGAGAAACCGACTTTATAATTGAGTAAAATTGCATTAAGACTTGCACGAATTAGTCGATGTGAACAAATAATAGTTACTTGAAAAATTAGGAAGATATGGGCAATATGGTAGAAGGAGTTGTATATAGTTGTGAAGAATGCGGTCTTGAACTCAAAGTCACAAAGCCATGTGACGAAGAAAACTGTGACCTAATTTGTTGTTCAAAACAAATGAAACCTGGTTCATAGAATAAACTCTAACTGATTGAGCTAAAAACGATCTGGGTCTTAAGAGATTTGAACTGAATTATTCATTTATGATACAGTATTCACAATCACAAATTGGTTGTGCCTTACTCTTTGCAAGACAATTTTTGTGTTGACCCGCCTGACATTGAACGCAAATTTTATCTAAATTTTCTACAGATGAATATTTTTTTGATTCATCAAAACCAAAACCTCCGTCCTGAGGACCTACCATGTATACAGATAGCAGATTCAGGTATTTTAAATGGATGGAATTTTAGCCTTAATTGTGTGGAACCCAGATTTCCTTTGATTTCAGGGGCATGAAATAAATTAGAAAATTTTCATTTTATCGATATGGCAGAAAAAATAGCTGCAAGTGATCTTAAAGCACGAAAAGACGAATTTGTAATAATTGACGCAAGAGAAGCAGATGAGCTTGCTAATGGAAAAATTGAAGGTTCTATTCACATGCCACTAGGATTGACAATACGAAATGTAAAGAAAAAGCAAATAGAAAATCTAAGAGGAAAAAAGATTTGTACTTACTGTGGTTCTGGATACAGGGGTAACATTGCTGCAGACGAATTAAACAAAGATGGATTTGATGCAGTGACTCTAGATGGCGGGTTTCCTTCTTGGAATTAACCCTGATTTCTTTTTTTTCTTAATTCTTTTTTAAATTTGAAACGTTAAAAATTAAATAGTGTATTTCCTTCACACAAAAAGGGAATTATTCTGTCAAAAGAAAAATGGCATAACTTGGGACCTTTAGACATTCTTAAAGAACCACCATTACGTGAAATCAGAATCAATAACAAAAAAATTGCTCTATCATATCTTAATGAAGAATTTGGAGCAGTTGATAATGTTTGTAATCATGTTGGAGGTCCTTTAGGTAAAGGTAAGTTGGATGGAGATTTTATTGTGTGTCCTTGGCATAATTGGAAGTTTCATAGAATTCAAGGAATTGGAGAACCAGGTTATGAACAAGACCGAGTTCCACAATATGAACTAAAAATTGAAAATGATAATCTCTTAATTAATTTAGAACCAAAAACACAACGACACAAAAGTCCTCATCCGCCCCATCCACTATCTAGACCAATTAAACGAGAAGATGGCCCAATACGAGTTGTTGGAATATCAACAACTGCAATGGATGCAAAAAATCCTCGTTACTCTACTTCAGATAAGCTTTTAGAAGTTGCACTTGATCATGCAAAAAATGATTTAGGTGCACAAACAATGCTTATCAAATTAAATGATTTAGAGTTTAGAACATGTGAAGGATACTATTCTAAATCAAAATATGCATGTACGTGGCCTTGTTCAATAACACAGATGGATCCTGATGATCAAATGGAAAAAGTCTATGAATCTGTGATTTTTTGGGCTGATGTAATAATTGTATCTACCCCAATAAGATGGGGAAATGCAAGCTCACTTTATTATAAAATGGTTGAACGAATGAATTGCATTCAAAATAATATAACATTAACAGGCAAGAGTCTTGTTAAAAATAAGGTGGCCTCATTTATTATTACAGGAGGACAAGACAACATTCAAGCTGTTGCTGGTCAAATGTTGGGATTTTTTGCTGAATATGGTTTTATTTTTCCACCGTTTCCATACATCGCAACTTCACGTGGATGGGCAGCAGAAGATATGGAAAATAACATAAAATTTGTCGAACACAGTACAGATTTGCGAGAGGGAGCACAAGAGCTTGCTAGAAGCAGCATTGAGATGGCAAAGATACTTTT
>CAWTZT010000120.1:0-6414 GCA_963919845.1 Thaumarchaeota archaeon CSP1-1 | reverse complement strand
TTTTGAAACTAGGAAATAAAAAAATGGATCAGAAGACTAGTGAAAAATTTGAAAGGATAGAACGTGCTTTTAAAAAAATTTCTTATCAAATCGAAGATGTTTTAGATTTTGTAAGACAATCAGAATTACATTTAAAGAGACTATCAATTTCTGAAATTATAGAAAAAACAATTTCAAATATGGATATTCCTTCTACCATAAAAATTCGAAACGATACACGAAAAGTTGTAATAAATTGTGATTCAAGAAAATTGGAAGCAGTCTTTACTAATATAATTACAAATGCTATTCAAGCATCAAACGAAAAGGGAGAAATAAAAATAAAAACTCTTGACGATGGAGATTTTGCAATAATTAAAATTGAAGATTCTGGACCTGGAATTACAAAATCTACAATGACTAATATCTTTGAACCACTATTTACGACAAAAGAAACAGGAACAGGTTTAGGATTATCTATTTGTAAGAGTATTATTGAACAACATGGTGGAAGCATTGAAGTTTCAAGCCCTCCAACGATATTTACTATACGTATACCAAAAAATTTACTTGGCTATTATAGAGCAACCTAGTTTTAACTGAAATTTTAAAACACTAAAAAATTTCCATATCGGAACTTTAATTCTAATGTTTTTTCCATATTGACTATAAGTTATCTATTGCATCAAAAAACATGCAATCTACAAAAGAAGAAACATTAACCCTTTTTAATTCAGATCCAGGTTCAAAATTATATGAATACAAAATTGAACTTGATAAAATTAATGACGAACTTTTGCAATTTGGTTTAACCCCTAATCAAGCTAAGGTGTTTATGTTTCTAGGAAAATATGGTTCAAAAACATCTCCAGAAGTATGTAATGCATTGAATTTACCAAGAACAGAAACGTACAATGTTTTGAATACTTTACTTAATACAGGAATTGTTATTTCTGAATTTCAACATCCAACTAAATATTCCGCATTGCCAATGGATAAAGCAATTTTAACAATGGTAAATACTGCACAAGAAAATGTAAATAAATTAGCTAAAAAAGAAATTGAGTTAGCAAAACTATGGAATAAAATTCCTTCATTCAGTGATAATGAAAACGAATCTACTACAGAAAAGTTTCAAATGCTTCAAGGAACTACAAGAATTCATAATAAAATGAGAGAAATGATCAACAATACAAAAAATGAATTCAAATTATATTGTACAGAAACTGATTTGTCAAGATTTTATTATTCAGACTTTATAGATATGTTGGGTAATTTACCCACAGACTTGAAATTTGTAATTTCTCCTACCCAGAAAATTCCACGTTATATTAGAGCTATTGATGAGACCAAGATTAGAATCTTACCAAACCATGATGTTGAAAGCCAATGTTTTATGGTCAAAGATAATGATGAGGTTTTAATATTTTTGAGAAACAATGAAAAGACTTCACGAAATGCTTTTGCATTTTGGACTAATACTACTTCTCTCGTAAAATCGATGGGAAATCTTTTCCATTATTCATGGCAAAATTCATTGCCTTTAGATTTTGAAAAATATCTAGAAAATAAGTATAATTAATAGAAAAGTTACTAGAACCGAGTGGAATTAAACCTTGAAACCACAAAACTTTTCAAAGCAAGATCTCTAAATAAACTCATGAAATGTGCTAACTGTGAAAATCATAAACACTTTGAATGTATTGATTGTCTAAATGATCATAAAACTTACTTGTGTGAGTGTGATTGTCATGACGCTTCAACTAAACCTCACGAGTTAGAAAAACATTGAATGCAAGAATTATCTAAAACTTGAAAACCCTCTATTTTGCATTTTTTCGTCTATGTCATCTGCCATTACATCGAGTTCAGAAGTATCTCCAAATTTTTGATATGTTAATTTTTCTAAAGTCTTGATAATGCTTTTAGCAGCTCTATATTGAGGAATTGATGGTTCAGTTAGCTCCCCATATAGTCCAACTCCTTGAATTCCATTAAGTTTTGCATATCCCAAAATAAGTCCATTAAAACCAGAAATTATTGATTTTTGGGGAGTAATTTCCACACCTAATTTTTCTATCTGTCCAGTTAGTATTTGAGAAGTTGTGGTCACAAAAGTTTTGGGGCTTTTTCCAATTATCCTGTTAGTATGAAATCCTCCAAGTGTATAAATGAATTTTGTAGAATATTTTTTTGTAATGTCAATTACATCTTGACATAAAGCATGCAGCTCTTCACTTGTTTGAGGCTGTCCAGAACCTCCTCCAAAAACTATCAAATCTTCAGTATAACGATACTCCCATTTTTCTTCAGGTAAATCAATAAACCCTCCTTTGTCCAAAACAAAAGTTGGAAATGACGTTTTAGCAATTCTAAATGTTTTAGTTTTTAGATTTCTATTTACAAAATCAATAACAATACTGCCTACATTTCCCATATCCTGCATTGCAGCAATAATAATTGGTTTTTCTAATTCTGGTTCGATTTCTTGTAAGAAATCCATATAATTTACAATTAAAACAGATGATTTAACCTTTGAATATACTTCTCTTAATTCAAATATTTTAGACTGGATTAGGTGTCTGTTCTGTGCGGACAAATTCACTCTTATTAAAAATTTAATTCAAGAAACTGAAATGGCTTCAGATTCAGTAAAACAGGAGGTAAAATTTCAATGAAAATTAATGATAATACCTTCGTCTATTTTTACCCATATAATGCAAAATGTATTTCATGTAATGACCACCTTCAAGGAAGGGTAATTACAAGCTGGAAAGGAATTTTATACTGCCCTCCATGCGCTCTTTCTGTTTCGTTAGTATGTGAAGACGATTTAGAAAAAGCTTACAAAATTGTTGAAGGACAGATAGAAAAAATTGATGAAATGATGTTAGATATTTTCAGATAGTATTAACACGTTAATCTTCAAAATATTATAAATTCCGTGATTGTTGAATAAATTCAAACAGGTTTTTAATTATAGGAAACATGGTTTGTCTATATTGCCAACAACTTTTCATTATTTGATACTTTTTTTGTTTGTCCCAATTGTAACAATTCCAATAGCCAGTGCTTATGAAGACACTGAAATCACAGTTTCTTTGCTAGGATCCCATATCATTAATTTAGATAATTCAAACAAATTACTTCGTGCATATGTGGATGTATTTAATTTTGATCCTAGTGATGGCTATCATTTTATGCAAATTGTTCATTCATCCACAGGTAGCGTTGTATCTGAGCAAGAAATCATTATCCGAGAAAAGGGAAATGATAAAGCTGGAACAAATGTTGCATTTCTTATAGATGAATCTGAATTAAACGTAAATGGTACTTCAATTTATGGAGACTATGAAATTGTTATATCTTCTGAGTTTGGAAAATCAGTAGCAAAAACAACTTTTTCATTAATTAAACCAAGTGAAGGCTATTGGTCTTTAAAAGTCGAAGATAACTCTACAAAATCTTTAACAGAAGAACAAAATGAGAAATCCTCAATTCCTCCTATCCAATTAAAAGAAGATGTGACTTTAGCTCCTTTGACACAAACAGAGAAAGAAGAAAATGTAGAGATTCAAAATGATTCAATAATAAATGAACATTCACAATTTCCTGAGTGGATTAAAGATATTTTCATAATGTATGCTGCAGGAGATGTTTCAGAAAGTGAATTACTCAATGCGATTAAATTTTTAATTGAACAAGAAATTATAATTGTTTAGTTGCTATTTTTGTTTATTATGAAAAATCGAATAAAGTTTTAGTTTCCAATGTGTCATGCTTTGCAATTAGGGCATATTGACCATTTTTTTCCCAACCCTGACCGCCACCAATAAGAAGTGTAGAAAATTCTCCATTGTCTTTTACTTGAACATTTTCTGCCCAAATAACTTTTCCTTGTGTATTCTCAACTGTTACTCTAATTTTGCCTTGTATTACTGGATTAGTTTCTCCAGAAACTGAAATAATATCTGCTTTTTGGTAAGCCTTATCGTCGGTAACTAGTATAATGTATGGTGGAATCAAATTACTAGATGAGGTTGGCTGATTAGTATTTTCTACAAAAGATGTAAAATCAGCATTGTTTGAAACAATTGCTATAACTACAATTGCTAAAATTATTGAAGCAAAGCTAAAAACAATTTTCTTTGAACCTAACCTAAATGATTTTGATGAAGTTTTTTTAGATGTAGGTGAATCTGAAATATTTGTTGTTTCTTTAAATTCATTTTTGAAATCCTCAAATTTTTCTATCTCTTCTGATTTATGCTCATCATGTATTTGAGGTCCTTCAAGATTTTTACTTTGAATATTATTTGATGATGTAACTACATGTTTTTCTAAATATTGTGAAGCTAGTCTTTCTATATATTTTCTATCGGAGATGGGAATGAGTTTTTTGTTCACGCATAAATTTTTAATTCGATTTAATCGTTCTGAATCGCCTTTGTTTAATTTGAGTAATACATCTACATCGTCTATGAAAAAAGTACCCATATCTGCTCTAGTAATATTAATGACCTATAATTATAACGAACAATTTGACTTGAATTTCATAAGTTTGAATCGAACCTAAATGCACTATAATTAATATGCAAAAAAGGTTTTTCGTGATCTATTCAAAAATTGTCCTAATATAATAGAAATTGACATTTTTTAACTATTCTATTACAAATCCAGAAACTCAAAGTTCATAAGCAGATAAAACACTCAAGGGAGAATTACGGAGACGACTATGAAACAATTTGGTACACTTGAATATGTTTTAGACAAATATTCTCGTGCTTGGAGCTGGAAAGTAACTGGACCTAGAGCAGTAACGATGGTTTCCAAGTTAATTAAGCAATCATGGTATGGCGATGGACCTCATGAAGCAATAATTCCTGACAGCCGTCAGAATGTACAACAAATCAAGTGGATCCTTGATCGTTATCCAATGCAAATTTTATCAAAATCTACTTGGCAAAGAAAGATATCTACCACTTTTGTCCCAAAAAAGAGACTAAATAAAATTGAGAAACTAAAACGAGTAACTCCAGCAAAACAGTTTAAAGGAAAATTATTCGATTTTCAAAAAGAAGGTCTTGATTTCCTTTTAAAATCTTCAGGGAATGCCTTATTGGCTGATGAAATGGGTCTTGGTAAAACAGTTGAAACTCTAGCTTATCTTGCTACTGAAAAAAGTGCTTTTCCTGTTTTAGTAATTGCCCCATTAGTTACTCTAAAAAATTGGCAAAGAGAGATTGAAAAATTTTTGAAAAAGAAAAGTCGGAATGGAAGATTGGTTAAAAAACAATCACCAACTTCTAATATAATTAGAAATGGAAAATCACAAGATTTGAGTAGATATGATTTTTACATAATAAATTATGAATTATTGAACAAAAGACTACCAGATTTATCAAAATTAAACATTAAAACAATTGTTTGTGATGAGGTACAAAATTTACGTTCAAAATCCACCCAAAAATATTCTGCCGTAAAAAAACTAGCTGCCCTCGAATCAATTCATTATAGGATAGGACTTTCTGGAACCCCAATTTACAATCGTGGTTCTGAAATTTGGCCAATAGTTGATATTTTAAGACCTGGTCTACTTGGCAGCTTTAAGGAATTTTGTGAATATTTTTGTTATGTTAATGACAAAGGTAAAGCAATTGTTCTTGAAAATAAACGGGACTCATTAAGAGAAGAACTAAAAAAATATGTTATGTTACGTAGAAAGAAATCAGATGTTTTAAAAGACCTTAAAGAAAAAGTACGATATAAGGAACTTATTGATGCAGATTCTGAATATTATCTCAACGAATTAAATAAAATATGGACTAAACTTGAAGAGGAACAAAAAATTGCTAAAACCCAATTTGATAAATCTTCATCATATCAAAGAGCAATCCAAAGTGAGAGACAAGCTGCTGGCATTGCAAAACTTCCACATGTGATTAATTTTGTAAAAAATATTATGGAAATTGAGGAAAGCGTTGTTGTATTCTGTCATCATAAATCAATTCATCAATTGTTAAATGAAAGCCTTAGTGAATTTTCACCTTCTTCTATTATTGGGGGACAAACCGATAACTTCCGCCAAGAAAATATAGATAGGTTTCAAGATGGCAAAACAAAATTAATGATTGCAGGACTACGAGCTGGGAATGTTGGAATAAACTTAACTAAAGCTCGATATGTTATTTTTGCTGAATTAGATTGGAGTCCTGCTATTCATAGACAGGCAGAAGATAGATTGCATAGGATTGGCCAAAAAAATACTGTGTTTGCTTACTATCTAATAGGTAATGGAACTTTAGATGATCATGTAGCAAACGTTTTGGTTGACAAATCATATGAGATTGATTCTGTACTGGATGAAAAAAGTGAATCATTTGAAAATAAAGAAAAGGCAAAACTAATTCTAGCACAAATTCATGACAAATTGAA
>CAWTZT010000119.1:0-6424 GCA_963919845.1 Thaumarchaeota archaeon CSP1-1 | reverse complement strand
TTCGACCTTGGTAATTTTCTGAATTTTTATGTGGTCAGGATTTGGAGGCATCCATAGCATTGCCATATAGTCATCTTCTTTTCCAACTTTGTCAGGCATTGCCATAATGATTTTCTCTTTTGCTATACCATTTGCTGTGAGGGCGTCTATAGATTTTTGATGAAGATCCATTCTACCATGAAGAAACAGATACACATCTTTTTCTTTGTTAATTTCTACCATGATTGTCATGAATTATCAAAACTAATCAACGTTTCCAATGAATTTTCAATTAAACTATAAACGGTTAAATTATTGAGGAGAAAATTGCAATTGTGAAAATTGTTACTGTTGGCAGTAGGGTTTTTGTAACAAGCTCGCAGCTAGCAGGAATACAAGGAATAATTGTTGAAACTCCAGAAAAAGCTCTTGAAGAAATAAAGAAATTATCTGAAGATTCTGATGTTGGTTTAGTTTTAGTTAGCGATGATATATCTGAACCTATTAATGATCAGCTAACTGCGTTGCGAACAAAAAAATCCACATTAGTTTTTTCATTACCAGCTCCTGGAAGTAAAAAAGTAGAAGTGGATTATCGGGCGATGCTCAAAAAAATACTGGGAGTTTAGTTTCTACAATCTATCAAATTCAGGTTTGTTATTTAGTAATTCAAATGCCTTAGTTGAATTTAGATATTCAAAATTAGAAGTTTTTTGAAAATATGTAGTTAAGAACGCAATTCCTCCTGCCAAAATTCCCACAGCAAAAATTCCTGCAAAAATCAAAATTATTTCAGAAAAATGTTCCAGAACATTAATTTGAGAACCTATGCTGACTGCATTACTTGATAATGGATTTGGTAGTCCTGCACCTTCAACTCCAAACCAAATCAAAAACATTGTAGATACTGTACCCCCAATATTCATTCCAAAAAGATGTATTCCTGCAAGAATTTTTTTGAATCCTGTGAACTGTTTTTTCATATTTACTTCGATTTGATTATAAAAAATAGCAGTTACTGAAACTGCAACAACTAAAGTAATATACATAATGTATCCCAAAATGAACCATTTTGATGGACCTTCAAATGAATTAGCTAAAAATTGCATCGAGTTGATTTCAGTGTTCATCATTTGAAATGTAACAAGAAAAATTGTTATGGCAGAAATTATTGCTACCTGAATAATTGCAGAAAGAATAAAAAGCCTTGTCCATTGTCCTGGCTTTTTTTTATTTGATGCTTCCAAAAACTTTCTTCTTTCAACCTCAGTTTTTTCATATTCTCTATAATCATGAAATTTTCTTAGAAGATGAGTTTCTTGTTCCTCACTTAATATTCCATCATAATTATAACGATCATTATTTGGCTCATTCCATTTTGACATGTAACTTTTTTACTGAAATTTGAATAATAATCAAATCGATGTCCAGATTGAGCACACTGTTGAGAAAAAAAAACAATTTTTGAATTTCCTTTAATGTACTTATACCAAACATTCCTGAAAATTAGCATGAAAGCTGCATTTGTAAAAGACTCTTCTAGCGTTGTAATAGAGGATATAGAAAATAAAAAACTTGGAGATGGTGACATCTTGGTAAAAATGCAAGCATGTGGAATTTGTGGTTCTGATCTAGAGAAGGTTTTTGGTCAATATGGACAACCATCTATGAAATTAGGACATGAACCGTCTGGGATTATAATTGACGTAGGTTTAGAAGTTCATAATTTCAAAAAAGGAGATCGAGTATTTGTTCACCATCATGTACCCTGTTATGAATGTCATTTTTGTCTTCACGGAAATGAGACTATGTGTAAAAAATATCATGAAACTAATTTGTCACCTTGTGGTCTTGCTGAGGAAATTCTTGTTCCTGATTGGAATGTTAAACATGGCGGGGTCATAAAAATACCTGATTCTATGAGTTTTGAAGAAGCTGCTATGATTGAACCTTTAGCATGTTGCATTAGAGCATGGAGAAAATTTTCTTTTAAAAAAACTGATTCAGTTGCAATTTTTGGCGTTGGAGCCACTGGTATGATGCATGTTATGTTAGCGATAACAAAACAAGCTAGTAAAATTTTTTGTTTTGACATCAATGATTTTCGATTAGAATTTGCAAAAAAATTTGAAATTACTAATGCACTCAAATCTACTGACCCAAAACGTAAGCAAATAATTTTAGATGAAACTGATAGTCGTGGTGTTGATGTTGCAATTGTTGCAACAGGAAGTCTTCAAGCTTTAGCAGATGCAATTGATCTTACAAGAAAGGGGGGAACTGTTGTAATGTTTGGAGTTCCATCAAAAGGTGCAAAAATAAATTTGGATATGAGTATTGTATATTCAAAAGAGATAACCATGATAACAAGCTATGCTGCTTCAGACATTGAAACAAATTCAGCTCTACATCTTATAGACTCTTCAAAAGTTAATGTCAATGAACTAATTACACATAGATACTCTCTTCAAAATTCACAAAAAGCCTTTGATCATGCTCACAATGGTTCTGATTCTATGAAGATCATTATTACAAATTGAGAAAGGCTTAAGAAAGGCAATACTACTTTTTGAAAAACGAAGAACAATGGATTGGGGATTAAAAAATAGAATTTCGAGAATAATCAATCCTACTGATGGAAAAGCTGTAATGTTGGCAGTTGATCATGGATATTTTTTAGGTCCAACTGAGAAATTAGAATCACCTACCAAAACCATCCGACCCCTTTTGAAATATTGTGATTCCCTAATGGTGACTAGAGGAATTCTAAGAACATCAGTTGATGCAAGATTTCCAATTCCCGTTGTTCTAAGAGTTTCTGGTGGTTCAAGTATTATTGGCAGTGATCTTTCTAATGAAAAAATTACTACAAGCGTAAAAGATGCTATTAGGTTAAATGTAAGTGCCCTTGCAATGTCAATTTTTGTTGGTGCAAAACATGAGCATGATTCATTGGTTAGTTTAGGAAATTTAGTTAATGAGGCTCAAGAATTTGGTATTCCAGTTCTAGCTGTAACTGCAGTTGGTAAAGAGCTTGAAAAAAGAGATGCAAGGTATCTATCTCTTGCATGTAGGATTGCATCTGAATTTGGTGCTCATATGGTAAAGACATACTACTGTGAAAACTTTGAGAAAGTAGTTGAGAGTTGTCCTGTACCTGTGATAATTGCAGGAGGACCCAAATTAGCTGAACGTGAAGCATTAGAATTAACATTTAATGCAATTAAATTTGGTGCATCAGGTGTAGATATGGGACGAAATATTTGGCAATCCGATCATCCTGTTCCAATGATTAGGGCAGTTCGTTCAATAGTTCATGGCCAAGCAAATGTTAACCAAGCTTACGATTTATTCAAAAAACTTGTTAAAGAAGGCCCTAAGAAACCAAAAACAGTTGCTGAAAAAGTTACTATCTCTAAACCTAAAAAAAAGGTAAAACGTACAAAATAAATTAAAAAACCACTAAGAAATTACCTATCTTTAATTTTAGAAAAATGAATATGTATAATTTTCCAAGTAGGTTTTTTCACAAAAACAAAAGTTGCTCTTCCTTGGATTGTAATGTATTCTCCTGTGTATGCTTTGTTGTCAACTAGCATTCCTTTTTGTATTAATTCAAAAGCAGCTACTGCTGTATTATCGAAAATACTAATTTTGGGGTTTTTTATTTCATAATCATAATCAGAAATGCTAACAAATCTTAATTCTTCAAGTGCCATAGTTGTGTCATAATTTTTAAGGTCATATGGCGGCACATCACTGAAGCTTGAGAAATTTGGGTCATCAAGCTGAATTTCTCGTAATGGTGCAAAATTTTTTGTTTTTCCTGCTTCAAAGAAAATTTCAATTACTTTGATAATTTCTTCTGTTTCTTGCAAAATCCTTGTTCTTTAATTCGTTACCCTTCTAGTCTTATGTGTTATGAGTGAGCTTGCTTTGAAAAAAGAATAACTTCTCTCATGGGTTTTAGCAATTTTTCTAGCAATATTTATAAATTATATTTGAATGCTTTAGATGACTGATATGGATAAACCAAGTTCAACTAGCATTTTGAGTATTTTATCGCTAGTTGACCTAAAGCTGTAAATTTACAGCCTACTTTTAATAATTAAAATTTAGGTGATTATGTTTGGTTGATAATACTATGGAAAATATGATTGGCGCAAAAGCGTTAATGATTGCATTAGAAAAAGAAGGTGTTAAGGAAGTGTTTGGAATACCCGGAGGGGCTAACCTTCCAATATACGATGAACTCTATAAGAGTAACATACGGCATATCTTAGTGCGCCATGAACAATCTGCTGCACATATGGCAGATGGATATGGCAGAGTTAGCAGGAAGGCAGGTGTATGTTTTGCAACTTCTGGACCTGGCTCAACAAACATCCTTACTGGACTTGCAACTGCACAAGCAGATTCTGCACCAATGATTGCAGTTACTGGGCAAGTACCAGTAAAAATGATTGGACGTGATGCATTTCAGGAGAGTGATATAATTGGAATGTCAAATCCTTGTGTTAAGTATGCATTCCAACCACGAGATCCTTCTGAAATCCCCGAAGTTGTAAAAAAAGGATTTTACATTGCAGAAACTGGTAGACCAGGACCTGTACTATTGGATATTCCAAAAGATGTACAACAAAATGAAGGTAAGATGTCTTTTCCAGAAGAATTCAAAATCCGTGGTTATCATCCATGGACTGATCCTGACATCACACAAATAGAAAAAGCCATCATCATGCTTCTTTCTGCAGACAAGCCAATTATCTTGGCTGGTGGCGGTGTAATCATTGGTTCTGCATTCGCAGAATTACAAGCCATTGCAGAATTGTTAATGATCCCAGTGGTAACCACCTTTAAAGGAAAAGGAGCATTTCCAGAAAATCACGCCCTTTCTCTAGGACCTATTGGTATGCATGGACATGCAGAAGCTAACAAGTTAATGGTTGAAGCTGATTGCGTTCTTGCAATTGGTACAAGATTTTCAGATAGATCTGTAGGCACATTCGAAGAATTTGAAAAACGATTGAAAATCATCCACATGGATGTAGATCCTGCTGAAATTGATAAAAATCAAACTACTTCGGTAGCAGTAGTTGGAGACGTTCAGGCAACATTAAGAATTATGGTTAAACTCCTTATGCAAAAAGCTATCAAAAAAACTGAAGAAAATAAATGGCTTAAACATGTAAAGGAAGTTAAAGAATACTGGAGAGAAAATTTAAAACTTCCTGAAGGGGAAATGACTGCTGCAAAAATTCTTAGAAAATTAAGGGAGATCTTGCCAAAAGAAGCAATTACAACTACTGAAGTTGGGCAACATCAAATGTGGGCATCTTTATTTTTCGATGTAATTCATCCTGGAACTTTCTTTAGCTCAACTGGTTTAGGTACTATGGGATGGGGATTCCCTGCAGCAATTGGTGCAAAGGTAGCTAGACCTGATGTTCCTGTAGTTGATATCGCAGGTGAAGGAAGTTTCAACATGACAGAAAACTCTCTTGCAACATCAGTTCTTGATAACATACCTGTGATAGTGTTTCTAGTAAACAATTTCTCACTTGGAATGGTAGCACAATGGCAGCGAACTTTCTATGACAGAAGAATGCTAGGTATTGATCTCAAAAATTGTCCAGATTACGTAAAGCTTGCTGAATCATACGGAGCTCAGGGAATAAGAGCACAGTCCCTTGATGAGCTTGAAAAGGCTATCAAAGTTGGCCTCAAAAGTGATGTTACAACTGTAATTGACATACCGATAGATCCAGAAGAAGATGTTTTGCCATTTGTAGCCCCTGGAACTCCGTTAAAGGATATGATATTACCGTCTTAGTGATTACTATGTTGGGAATAATATCAATTTTAGTAGAAAACAAACCTGGAGTGTTGTTTAAGGTAACAAATCTTTTTAGATCACGAAACTTTAACATTGATAGTATATCTGTAGGAGTCACTTCAAATCCTGAATTCTCTAGAATGACAATTACAACCATTGATGATGAAAAACACATTCAACAAATTGTTAAACAACTTGACAAAATGATTGATACAGTAGAGGTACGGCGTCTAGATGAGCATAAAACAGTGTATAGAGAATTGATACTCTTTAAAATAAAAATCAGTAAAGTAACCGATAGTATGGAAATTAACAAGTTGGCTAATGCATATGGAGCCAAAGTTCATGATGTTAAAAAAGATTCTGTAATGATTGAGCTTACTGCAACACCTGACCAGATTAATGCATTTGAAGAATTGGCAAAATCCTTTGGAATAATTGAGACTGCAAGAACTGGTGTTGCTGCATTACAGAGGAGTGGATCATGAAGGTAAGGATTTTTGATACCACCCTAAGAGACGGAGAACAAACTCCAGGTGTAGCTTTATCTCCAGAACAAAAACTAAACATTGCAAAAAAACTGGATGAATTAGGAGTAGATGCAATTGA
>CAWTZT010000118.1:0-7166 GCA_963919845.1 Thaumarchaeota archaeon CSP1-1 | reverse complement strand
TCGTTCGTATCTACAAATCCCATTAAATCAGTTGTTATAATATTTGCAATTTCTTTTGCATTTATTTTATTATGTGCTTGTTCAAATAAATCAGAATAAAATTTGTCTGATGAAAGAATATCTGCAACTTGTTCAGGAATATTATATTGTGCAACATATCGGTCTCTTTTCGACGAAATACTTTCTGGCATTTTATTTTTAAGGTTCTGTATGTGTTGAGGGTTAAGAATTACCCAAGGAATATCGCCTTCAAGAAAATATCTATAATCTTGTTCTTCTTCCTTTGATCTTGCTGAAACAGTAATTTTTCTACGCTCATCCCATTGTCTAGTTTCTAATTCTACTGGAATTCCTCTGTCAATCAGACTTTGTTGTCTTGTAATTTCAAAATGCACTGCTTTTTCTAAATCGTGGAAAGAAGATACATTTTTGATTTCAACTTTATTTCCTCCTTCAATTGATACATTTCCATCTGCTCTTACTGCCCCTTCAAGAGTAGGATCCGACACTCCTAAGTTTTCTAATAAATCCACCAAAATATTTAGAAACACTCTAACTTGTTTTGGGTTTTCAAAATCTGGCTCAGTAACAATTTCTACTAACGGGGTTCCAGCTCGGTTGTAATCAACTAAAGTTATTTGAGTTTTTTCTGAACTTCCTTCATAGATTAATCTACCTGGATCTTCTTCTAGTTGAATACGTCTAATTTTAATTTCTTTTCCATCTACAGTTATTTTTCCATTTTTTCCCATGCTTGTATGTCCATAGGCATCAAATTGAGTAATTTGATAGTTTTTTGGTAAATCTGGATAGAAATAATTTTTTCTGTAGAATGAAATTTTTGGTGGAATGATGCAATTTAATGCTAAGGAAATCAAAGTTGCTTTTTCCACTCCACTTTTATTTAATCTTGGAAGAGAACCTGGTAATCCAACACAAATAGGACAGATGTTTGTATTAGGTTCAAGCCCTCTATAATTTGCCTTACAAGAACAAAATAATTTACTTTCTAGTTTTGTTAATTGACAGTGAATTTCAAGACCAATTTTTGCCATTTTATATAGGAACCTCTGGTAAATTTGTAGTCTTTTCAAGTGCATGGGCGGCTTGTAACACTTGTTTATCTTGCATTTCTTTTCCAAGAATTTGTATGCCTATTGGTAACCCGTTTGATAATTCAAATGGCACAGAAATTGCAGGCTTGCCAGTTAAATTCGCAGTTACAGTATTGAAATCTATTAAAAATAATGCAACTGGGTCATCAATCTTTTCACCAAATTTAAAAGGTAAAATAGGAACAGTAGGGGCAACTAACAAATCGACTTTTTTTAATGCGTCATTAATTTCTGAAGTTAGTTTATTTTTTACTTTTAGTGCCTTAAGGAAATATTTGCCAGCATGTCCTGCAGAAGGAACAAAACCTCCTAGAATCATTCTTCTTGTTACTTCAGGACCAAAATTTTTTCTAGCTTTTGAAATATATGAATTAAATTCATATCCTTCTAAATCAAAATCAAAACCATAACGAATGTTATCATATCTTGCAAGATTGCTTCCAGCTTCAGTTGCAGTGATTGTATAATAGGATGCTACAGAATAATCTACCATATCAAGAGATACTTCTTCGATTTTTGCACCAAGTTTTTCAAATTGTGAAACTGCATTTTTAGTTGCAGAAGATACTTCTTTATCTACTCCTTTAGTCATTTGAGAAATAATTCCAATAGTTTTACCTTCTACACCTGCATCTATATCGTTAAGATAATTTTCTTCTTTGTTATCAACAGTAGTATTGTCATTCGAATCAATTCCTGCAATAATATTAAGCAAAAAGGCTGTGTCTTTGACGGTTCTAGTTAAGGGACCAATCTGTTCAATGCTATTGGAATATGAAATCAAACCATATCGGCTGATCAATCCATAAGTAGGTTTGAATCCTACAACTGAACAAAAACTTGCTGGATTTCGTACAGACCCCCCAGTATCTGAACCTAAAGAAGCAATACTCTCAAGAGCACATACAGCTACTGCACTGCCTCCTGATGAGCCTCCAGGAACATATTCTGAATTCCAAGGATTTCTACTAGGTCCAAAAGCACTAAATTCAGTTGTAAATCCCATAGCAAATTCATCCATGTTTGTTTTGCCAATAATAATTGCATCTTCTGATTTCAGTTTCGTCACAACTGTTGCATCATATGGTGAAACAAAATCCTCAAGAACTTTTGATGCACAAGTTGTTTTTGAGCCTTTTACACAAATGTTGTCTTTAAAAGAAATTGGCATTCCCATACATTTGCCAACATTTTCATTAGCTTTGATTTTTCTATCAATTTCTTTTGCTTGAATAATAGCATCCTCGTTTACAGAAAGAAATGCATGTAGTTTACCATCGATTTTTTTTATACGTTCTATTGTTTTAGAAATAAATTCTTCAACAGTTATGTTACCATTTTTTATTTCAGTAACATAATCAACGGCAGATATTGCAAGACTCAAATCATACCATCTTAGGAGCTCTAACGTAGGAATTTTTGTAATTTTTTAATTTATCAATAAGTTTTTCATTATAAGGTATGTGTTTATCTTCTCTTAAATCTTCAAATTTTTGTTCTTGGACGATTAATTCTTCAGATTCTAATCCTGCTTTGTCTAGAATATCAAAATACTCAATCATTTTTTGAACACGGTCGATATGTACTACATGATCATCTATTTCTATTCTCATTAATTTTGCAACACGATCAATCTCTTCTTTTGAAACCAATTGATTCACCTATGGGGTTAGCCTATCCACGTCTCTAGGATAAAAAGTTGTATCACGAATATTTTCAGTTCCTGTTAACGCCATCATCAATCGCTCTAAACCAATTCCACAACCTGCATGAGGTGGAACACCATAATCAAATGCTCTTAAATGATATTCAAATGCATCTATCTTCATTCCTTTATTTTTCATTCGTTCAGCCAGCTCTTCTCGTTTTTCAATTCTTGTGCTACCAGATGATAATTCTAAATCCCCATACATTAAATCAAAAGATTCAGAAATTTTAGCATTATCTTTACTTACTTTTACATAAAACGGTTTTGGACCAGTTGGCCAATCTTTTATAAAATAAAATCCTTCTAAACCGATTTTTTTTAAATTTAAAGGATAAAGATCATCGCCCCATTCAGTTTTTGCCCCTGCAGTTTTCATTTTTTCTACAAGCTCCGAATAACTATAACGAGGAATAGAAGAAGGAACCTCAGGCACAACAAAATCAGTTTCTGAATTTTCTTTCTGATAATCCTGGATAGATTTTACAGAAATTTTGATAATTTTTTCTATTCTTTCCATTACATCATTGTAATCTACAAATGCCTCCTCCAAATCAATTGAAATTGCTTCTGCAAGATGTCTGTTAGTTCGTGAGGGCTCCGCCCTAAATATTGGACCAATCTCAAAAACTTTTTCAAAACTCATTGTAAGTTGTTCTTTATACAATTGTGGACTCTGCGCAAGAAAAGCTTCCTTATTGTAATAAAAAATAGGAAATAATGCAGCTCCTCCTTCAGTAGCAGTTGCAATCATTTTTGGAGTGTTTATTTCAATAAATTGTTCTTGATAAAAATAATCTCGGATTGATTTTAGAACATTGCTTCGTGCTTTGAAAATATGTTGTAATACCTGTCGTCGTAAATCAATTGGTCTAATTTCCAATCGTGTATCAATATTTTTTACAGTTTTTGCATGAGGCTCAAAAGGCGGAATTTTTTCAACCTCAGAAAATACACGAATATCTGCTGGACTAATTTCAACACCGTTTGGAGCTTTTTCAGATTTTTTGACTTTACCTGTAATACTTATTGATGAATGTTGTTTCAATTTAGAAAGTTTTTCTCGTATTTCATCAGAACATCCACCTTTCTTTGCCACAATTTGAATTTCTCCTTCCACATCTCGAATCGTTATAAATGAAATATTGCCATGACCTCTGACACTTAAAACCCACCCCATTACTGTAACTTCGGTACCTTCTTTTTTTAGATCTAAATCACGTGAATAATGTGTTCTTCGTAATTTACCTAGTTCTGTGTCAATCATAATTATTTAGCACAAGTAAATGTGCCCTTTAGATTAAGATTACTACAAGTCTGGGAACAACAATTCTTTCAAAGTAGGGACTTCTTCTTTAATATCCACTTTGGTTAGTGTTTTCTTTTTGATCTTTCCAACACATGTTAAATCTCGTTTGAAAAATGAATCAACAAACCAATCTATTGATACTTTAATACGTTTTTCAAAAGTTGGCATTTGAGCTAGATAATAAGTTCTCCAAATAAGCCAGGCGATCACACCCTGAACATTATGCCCCATTATGGATACTATTGCTGATCTTTTACCTATTGTTGCCATCATTCCCTTGCTTTGGTATGAAAAAACTTTTGTTTCGTTTTTTCCTGAAATTGAGGTCTTTAGATTGTGTGAAACAGTTTCACTTTGATGAATAGCATGTTGAGCAGTTGGCGGGTAGGGTTTTTTTGTAGCATAATCTAATATTTCAGCACAATCTCCAAGGGCAAATACATTTGGATAACCAACAACTCGAAGAAATTTATCAACTTTTATTTTTCCAGAATCTCCGTGCTCACATTTTAAATCAGAAATTACAGGATCAACTTTTACACCACCTGCCCAAATTAATGTAGTACAAGGAATTTTTTCACCATTATCTAATAAAACAAAGTCTTCATCTGCGTCAATGGCTTTTGTGTTGATAATTATTCTCACTCCTTCTTTCTTTAGGTATTTCATTGCAGACCTACCTAATTTTTCTGA
Source organism: Thaumarchaeota archaeon CSP1-1 (assembly GCA_963919845.1). Lineage (GTDB taxonomy): Archaea > Thermoproteota > Nitrososphaeria > Nitrososphaerales > Nitrosopumilaceae > CSP1-1. Next base: position 2,344 of record CAWTZT010000118.1, on the reverse strand, counting down.
AACTTCCGGCAATATTCCACGGCGTGATGAAACCAAAATCATGTTAATTTTTTCTTTTTTGATATTTGGATAAGTGCTAGCAGCAGCTTCACGAATAAAATGATTAATTTCACCTAATGTTTCTACTCCTGCAAATCCCCCACCAACTACTGTAAAAGTCAAGAGTTTTTGTTGTAAATCAGGATCTCCTGTTTGGCCTGCATTTTCAAGCATGTTAATTGCATGATTTCTAATTTCTATAGCATCTTCAATTGATTTTATTGTAAAAGAATATTTTTCAATGTTTTTATTTCCAAAAAAGTTTGTTTTACTTCCAAGTGATAAAATTAAATAATCATATTCTAATGCGTGTACTTTGCCATCAAAAGTTCTAGTTATAGTAACTAACTTTTGTTCTAAATCAATAGATGATACAACTGCTTGATAAAATTTGGCTCGTTTACAAAATTTTCGAATTGGAACTGAAATGTCGCTTGGATGAATCATTCCAGAAGCCACTTCTGGAAGCATAGGAGTAAAAAGAAAGAAATTATCTTGATTAACAATACTAATATCGATGTTTACATCGTTTTGGAACATTTTTTGAATATCTTTGAGTATATTAATTCCACCAAATCCCCCTCCAAGAATTAATATTTTCTTAACAGAGGGTAAATCGGATTTGTGGATATACTGAATGTGTTGTTCTAATGTCTTTTTTTTCTGAAATTCTACATCACATTTTTCGCATCGGTGCATTGTATTTTTAGCTAATTTTATCGCAAAAAGGCCTAGTCTGTTCATCAGACACATACAAATTGTCAAAATTTATTCGGCAACTTCAAAATTTACTATATAATTTCAATACAATATTTTTGTATGATGTTACTACAATTTTTGATATGACCTTAAGCAGTAAAGAAAAAGCTGTAATTCTAGTAGCAAATGCTATAGCGGTTTATTCTATATCTACTGAAAATGGCTCTTTACCAAAAAATCAGTCTTTATTTGATTTTATTTTAAAGGCAATTCCAAAGGAGATAAAACCTGAAATATCGCCAGAATTGATTGATGAAGTTTTTGTATATGTATCCAATGCACATCTGGAACTTTCATAAGGTGTTAAAATCCTAGAAATAGTGTAATTTGACAGCCGTAGCCACCCTTGGGTCACATTGCGCCCTTCAAGTTCTTAAAGGTGCAAAAGACGAAGGCCTAAAAACCCTTTTGGTTTGTGAAAAACAACGAGAAAGACTTTACAGAAGATTTGGATTTATTGACGAAATTATTTTAGTTGATTCCTTCATGGAAATTTTAGATCAAAAATGCAATTCTATTCTTGAAAAAAATAATGCGATTCTTGTTCCACATGGTACACTGATAGCACAATTGTCTTCAGAACAAATTGAATCAATCAAAATTCCAATTTTTGGTAATAAATGGATTCTACGATGGGAATCTGATAGAAATATGAAAGAAAAACTAATGAAAGAAGCACAACTTAAACTTCCTAAAACAATTTCTACTCCAAAAGATATTAACAAATTAGTCATTGCAAAAAGACATGGTGCTGCTGGAGGAAAAGGATACTTTGTCTCTACAAGTGAAGAAGATTACAACAAAAAACGGGATAAATTAATTGAACAGGGACTAATCAAAGGTGATGATGATCTATATCTTCAAGAATACATAATGGGAGTTTTAGCTTATTTGCATTATTTTTATTCTCCACTAAAAGAAGAATTAGAATTTTTTGGAGTTGATAAAAGACACGAATCCGATATTGAAGGTTTAGCAAGAATTTCATCTCCTCAACAAATGGATATGAATAACATTCCATCGTTTAATGTAATTGCTAACAGTCCATTAGTATTGCGTGAATCATTACTAAATGATGTTTATTCATTTGGAGAAAATTTTGTTAAAGCTTCAAAAAAATTAGTTCCTCCTGGAATGAATGGTCCGTTTTGTATAGAAGGAGTTTACGATGCGGATGCTAAATTTACTACATTTGAATTTTCTGCAAGAATAGTAGCTGGAACAAATATCTTCATGGATGGGTCTCCCTATACATCATTATTATTCAATGAACCAATGAGTATGGGCAAAAGAATTGCAAGGGAAATTAAAGAAGCGGATTCACAAAATCAGTTAGATAAAATAGTTACTTAAACACCATAATTTTTGTTCGAGAAAAAAACACTACAAACATTATGGTGAAAACTAAAACCATTAAGATGCCTAAAGGAAATTCTGGAATTACATTCGTGCCTATTATTTCAATTTCTTCAGTATCGGCAAAAATTGGAATTGTTAATTTTGAACCTAAATCTGTGGTAAATAGCTCATAATCTACTTCATACCC
>CAWTZT010000117.1:0-10585 GCA_963919845.1 Thaumarchaeota archaeon CSP1-1 | reverse complement strand
GGAATGTTTACAGATAAAATAAAATCTACTGACTTTGATGTAAAGCACGTAATAGAGGATATTGAAAAACTAAATCGAAGGGCCATTAATCCGGATTTGGATGTAACAGCAGTTTCTGTTCATGCATGTGCATATATTCCTGATTATACTATTTTACGTAGTGGTGGAAGTTTTGGAATTGGTTATGGACCAATAGTTGTAGCAAAAAAAACGATGAATTTAAAAGAATTAAAAAAAGCAAAAATTGCCATACCTGGGAAAATGACATCGGCCTTTTTACTTTTACAATTAATTATTGGAAAATTTGATTTTGTTGAGATGAATTTCAGTGAAATTCCTACTGCAGTACTAGAAAACAAAGTTGATGCAGGACTTGTAATTCATGAAACTCAGCTTTCGTATGACCAAGAAAAGCTTACAAAAATTTTAGATGTGGGAGAATGGTGGAATAAAACTACTGGTGGACTTCCTGTGCCTCTGGGAATTAATGTCATAAAAACAAGTCTTGGTCAAGAAAATATTAAAAAATTTGATAATTTTCTTCGTGATTCAATCAAATATGGAATGTCACATATGGATGAAGCATTAGAATATGCAATGCAATATAGCCGTGGAAAGTCTCCTTCATTAATTCAAAAATTCGTAAAAATGTATGTGAATGATGTTACAGTAGACATGGGCGAACAGGGTGAAAAATCAATCAAAAAATTATTTGAATTTGCATTTGAAAAGAACCTAATTTCCAAGTTTGAACTTAAAATAGCATAATAATTATACTAAAAGTTACTAAAAAATATGAGTTGTTAGTAGATAAAAAAATTTTAATTTCTGGGATTATCATGTTGGTTGTTGGAATATTAATTTCATTATATCTTAACTCAATAATTCCACTTGGAACTCCTGGTATGACTGAAACTGAGACTTTAGAACTATTACTAAAACAACAAGAAAATGAAGACATGAATACATTAACAGGAATCTTAATTGGGATCGGATTTTTACTGGTTTTAATTAGTTTTGGTGCAAGAAGAAAAAGAAAAGATGGCCTCAAAAAAGTTGAAAAAAAGCCAACAACTTAAAATTTTTTAAATACAACTAGGATTATAATTTCAAAACTTTCTTAAAATATTATAAAATGTATCACGTTGAACAGGAACTTTGCCAGCATCTTTTACCATATTTGCAAGTTCCATTACAGATGAATTAGTTGGTTTTCCAGCTGCCCGATAGATTTCCTCAGAGAAAGCAGTTCCAACTAAATCATTTCCTCCGTTAGATAACGCTACTTGAGCCAATTTTTTGCCATAAGCAACCCAATAGACAGAAATGTTATTGAGGCAACCTGCAAGCATTAAGCGGGAAAGTGCTATTATTTTAAGATCATAAATTGAAGAACTTTCATGTGTAACAAGTTTTTTTTGTTCAAGTTCAGTATTATCCAAACTAAATTTGAGGGGAATAAAGGTAATGAAACCATTTGTTTTTTTCTGTAATTCACGGATTTTTAACAAGTGATCTATTATGTGTTCTGGTTTTTCTATGTGACCATAAAGCATTGTAGCGTTACTTTTTAGTCCAATTTTATGCGCTTGTTCTATCGTATCTAACCATTCTTTACCTGTGCATTTTCCTCGCACTATTTCTCCCCTTATATCAGGATGAAATAATTCTGCCCCGCCTCCTGGCAATGAATCAAGTCCAGCAGTTTGTAATCGTAAAAGAATTTCTTTAACAGAATTTTTTGTAAGTTTTGAAAAATAAAAGATCTCTGCAGCAGTAAATGCCTTTATTGTTAATTCCGGATGATTTTTTTTGATGATCTTCATCATGTTTTCATAATAATCAATTGATAATTTAGGATGAAAACCTCCTACAATGTGAACTTCAGTGGCGCCCATCTTTTTTGCAATAGCCACCCTTTGTTCAATTTGTTGAGGGGTTAAGGTATACGCGTCGTCTTGATTTTCTTGTCTATAAAATGCGCACATTGGACAACTTGCAGCACAAACATTTGTATAATTCATGTAATATGAAGCAGTAAAAGAAACTATGTCACCAACTAAATTTTGTCTAACAATATCAGAAACAGCCCCTAACATATGCGGATTATCATAATTCATCAATTCTAATCCATCATTCATAGTCAATTCCTCCCCTGCCATTGCTCTATCTAATGCTCTAGATTCACTGGCTAACTTTTCTAACAACGCTACAATCCGAATGTCTACAAATATAAAATTAACATAACAAAAAGAATACAAAAAAATAAGTAGTCTATATCCATAGGCTATGTAATGGTTTTACCACTAATTGATGAAGACCTCCCAAAATGTTATGTTTGTCACCAAGGTTTTGAAAATATTGAAGAATTAAGAAAACATCAAGAGATTGACCATAGAGAATTTTTAGAATTTCATAGAAAAAATCAGAGAAAAGAAGCCGCACCTGGAGATGTTACGCTGTTTTAAACAATCTACTTTTTCTTTTTGATTTTAAAATCTCAAATGCTTTATCTTTGCTTATTTGAGCAAGATCATAATCATGATCAATTTCAAGTGCTTTTTTGAATAATTTCAGTGCATCATTTATTTTACCTAGTTCTCCTAGTGACAAACCTTTGTAGGCTAAAACCATCGCACAATTTTTATCTTGATTTAAGGCCTGGTCATAACACTGTATGGCTTGATCATATTTTGCAAGAGTATGTAATGCTGAACCTTTGTTTAACAATGCGTCCAAATTTTTTGGGTCAAGTTCTAATGCTTTGTTATACAAACTAATGGATTTCTGGATATTTCCCAAATTTTGTAAAGTTACACCTTTATCAATTAACACCATGATATTTTTTGGATCATCTTTTAAAACTAAATCAAATTGTTGAAGAGCCTTATCATATTTACTATCATTGCAAAAGTCATACGCTTTTTTAAAATGATTCACATGAATGTTAATCTCAGGTAATAATTAAAATTTTTTTGCAATATTCTTTAATGTTTAGTCAAAATAAAATCCATCTCATGATGCAGTTTTATCTCTAGGATCAATCTCTAATGAACGATTAAAACATTCTAATGCTTCATCATATCTTCCCATACTTCTTAATGCAACTCCTTTGTAATTCCAAAGTTCCGGATCATTTTGATTAAGTAAAAGTGCTTGCTCAAAAAAACTTAATGCTTCTTCAAAATTTCCTTTGTCAATTAAGTTCCTTCCATTCTTTACAAGATTAATAATTTCATTCACTTAATCTGTAACATGTGTATGTTTGTTTTAAACATACTTGTGTTAAAAGATTTTGAATCTAATAAAAAAATGAATAGATTGAAACAAAGTATACTTATTGCAGAGGATAATCAATTCACCGCATTACAATACAATAGAATACTTGGTAAATATGGTCATCAAGTATTAATTACAAAAGATGGAGAGGAATGTTTAAAAAAATATAGAGAATCATATGAAAAAATTAAAAAAAATGATCAGTTGATAGAACCTTTTGATGTTGTGATTCTTGATCAATCTATGCCAAAAAAGACAGGTAGGGAAGTTGCTGAAGTCATACTAAAAATCAATCCTAATCAGCGCATAGTTTTTGCGTCAGCATATAACGTAGCGAAAGAAAATGAATCACTTGAAGATTTAGAAGAAAAGTTTGAATTTTTACAAAAGCCTTTTTCTTTATCAAAATTTGTAAGGCAGATTGGAAATTAAGTAAAAATCAAAAAAAGTCAGTTTTCTTTATAAATTTGGTACAAATACAATCTAAGACCAGGCATGTATCCACATTTCTAATATGATCTGATAGTAAATGTCCACATTGAAGATTTTTACATTTGCGTCTGTTTGTTTCTCTTTTTATTACATTTTGAGCAATTTCATTAGCCTTTACTTTAGAGTATTTTTTCTTGTCTAAATAATAATGAACAATCTTATTGTAAAGTAAATCAGGATCAAATGTTTTTTCTAACATTGTTATTAGTTGCCTCGTAAATTTTATAAAAACTCATTAATGATCATATATACTTCGATAAATATAAGGAATAATGAAATCACTCATTTCGATTATAATAGTTATTTTAATTTTTAGTGTCACTTTGCCTGAATCATTACAACAGGAGAAACTTGAACAAGAAAAAAGTAATGAAATAATACTGAATAATAATGAATTAATTTTAATTTTTTCAGTTTCTGTTTCGGTAGTTGTAGGAATTTTTCTTTACTTGGCAAGACATTTGTTTTCTAGAAAAAAAGATGATTATGAAAAAGCTACTTTTGCGTCTCAAAAAAATCGGGATTATGAAAAATATCATTCAGATTGGGCAGGTGATGATTACAGATTTGATACCAATAATGAAATAAACGATGAAGAATTCAAAAAATCATTACACAGTTCTTCATTACCAAATTATTATGAAATACTAGGAATTCCTAAAGATGCCACTCAAGAAAACATAAAAGTTCGATTCAGAAGTTTGGCTAAAGAATGGCACCCAGACAAAAACAAAGAAAAAATGGCAGATAAAAAAATGATAGAGATTAACAAGGCATATGAAGTGTTATCAGATGATAAAAGAAGAAAGAGTTATGATAAATTTCTTAATGTCTCATAATTTGCATTATGGTTATGATATTTTTTATCTAATCCCAACAATATCCATCGACAATTCTAAATGAGATGAAGATTGCATACTACTAGTAAGATTTGTATAAATACTCACTTTCTTGATGTGGTTATTTTGTGGAATTTTTGAAACTATTTCAAGTTCTTGAAATTGAGAGTTCGGACCCAACATACTTTTTGAGAGTAAGGATAATAATGACAGGTCATCTGTGGTTCCAACTATTTTGAAAACGAAAGTATCAGAAAAATAAACTCCTCCTCTAACATTTGGTTTTGATAATGGTGTTGAAGAATTAGTAATCTTTACATTTGAAAGAGGAAATGACTTTTCATCAATATTGAGTATAAATTTTAGTTTTTTTGATTCATGAAAATGTATAATTTCTTGCAATAATTTTTCATCGATTTTCATAACAATATTTTCCTATTTCTTCAGTATAAATTGAATATTCGTTTGATGCTGTTCGTTCTAGCGAAGCTATCTCTCAAATCCATGTTTATTGGATTAGAACGTAATATCTTGAATAAAAAGAATTTTCTTGAAGGTTTGATTGTATTTTCTGTAATGACTGGAATATTATTACCAGTCAGATTGTTTTTTGTGGCATATATTTCCGATAATTGGTTTGGTTCTTTTGGCCTAATTTCAGCCATATCGATAACCATGCTAATACTTACTAAGAAAGGCAAGTTAGGAAAATTTGGACAAATGTTTGAAAGACAATTAAATAAATTACAACATGGAAAACGTGCTAAAATTGTGTATGGGCAGTCTATATTTTTTTTAATAATTCTAGGAGGAACAATCTTTGCAATTGAACAAGGAAATTCAATTTACAGTGATCTAAAAGAAGAATTATTAGCACAAAACCAAGAATTTTCAGATTCTGAACAATTACTTGCTATGGCAAAAGATGTTACAATTCAGGATTGGATTAATGGTTTTATCGGTATGATTTTGGCAGTTTTTTTTGCTTTTCCACAACTTGCAGCAGTATTTGCAGTTCTCAATGAAAGCTCACAAGGATGGGTATTACATTTTTACACAATTGCATTCGTGGAATATTTAGAATTATTTGGTATACTTTTGTTATATAGATTATTTCTATCAAAGAAAAATTCTACAATTCCTAAAAACAAAGATAAAACCTTTGAACATACTAATTAAGAATAAAAAAATTTTTTTAATCTCTTAACCTCATAATATGTGTGGAAATTCTTAAAGAAGGAGAAAAAGTCAGGATTGTTCGCTCTGAAAAAAAATCTAACGAAATCTATGTTATTAAAAAAATAGAAACTTCGAAAAACAATACAGCTGTGTACCTTCTAAAAACTGATTCCAGTAATGACCACATATTATTTTATGACAGTAAAACGTCTCATTTAGAAAAAATTTAATGATTATAGATTCTTTTCGTGTTTTATGTAAATAAAGCAATTATTCATGAAAAACGTCCCACATCTTTAAAAAGCTCACATTCAATCGAGGTATATTGCAAATTATTTCAAGACCACAATCACTAAAAAATGATATTTCAGATTTGGCATCATTAATGGGATTAGATAACCCTTGCTATACAGAAATGCTTGATTTTACTATTGATTTGTTTGAGAACCAGGGTTTAGGAATTGAGTATTATGGTTATCACAACATCGAGCATGAATTAGAAGTTACCTACGTTACTTTGGTTGCAGCAAATTGGAAAAGTGTTCTCAATCCAATAAACCAAGATGACTTAAAGTATCTATATACTGCGGCACTTTTTCATGACTTTGATCCAGAAAAAAGTGTAGACAAGCCACATGAAGAAAGCGTTCTAAAATTTTTATCGTCAAGTGTTCAATTAAAGAAGTTCCTTGATGCAGCAGAGCTTGATTTGAATATAATTAAAGCCCTTATTTTGAGAACAACATATCCTTGGAAAGGAATTTTCAAAGAAAACGCAGAAAAACAAATTCAAGAATGTTTTGAAGCGTCAGAAATTACTAAGAATAATCCAAAAAAACAAGATCATTACTTAAGATTAGGTTGGTTTCTATCTATAGTAGATAGAATTAGTGGTTATTCTTTAGGTGATTTTTCTAAAGGAATGGAAATGGCAAAAAAGAATGCTCATGCACTTGCATGGCACCCTTCCTTAATAGTTCAAAGATCTGTTGCATATTTTGAAGATCTTCTTAATAATGAATCAGAGATGTGTGAACGGGTACTGAGTTCCTTACCAAAAGATATGAGAAAAAATTTTATGCTTAACGTACTCTCATTTTTAAAATTACGTCAACAAGAAATTCAAATTCATGCCGATTTTGTATATGAGAATTTAAAAATTATACCTACAATAGAATCAATGAACATTAGAAAAGATCCAGACTTTGTAAAAACGTTAATATCAATTTATTATGAATTGCCACAACCGTTACAAATTGCAAGAGAAAATTTTGAAGAATCAATTAAAAATTCTGAGACGTTAGTTAGTACTATTAGATTAGAAGATACCAAAGGACCAATAATTGGATTTGCTAAGGGTGGCCCCCTTGAAAGCTATGAAAATTTACGTGATAAAGTGTTAGATGAAAACTTTGGTAAAAAAAATACAATATTTTTAGAACCTATAGCCATTAAAATGGGTTATTGGGGGCATCATGGTGGAAGTGAGCTTAGACATCTTTTTGCTATGCAATCTCATTCAAAAAAATACAAATTTTTAACTAGTTTTGCTCTCCGAGATGTAATTAAAAAGAGAACCCAAACTCATGAACAAGCAAAGTTTGTAAAACAATTTGATCCTGAGAGATGGGACTATTATAGAATAGAACTATAAAATCAGAGATCTATTATTTTTGGATTATTGGTAGAAAGAGAACAAAGTCGTTTGCATAACAAAAAATTTTGAATATAAATTAAAATGATTTAGCGAGAATTGGTAAAGTACTAAGAGATTTTGGAATTAAAATCAAGTCTAGATTATTTCCTAAATCATTTTTGACTATTTCAAAGGCTTCTTCCATATTTTTTGCAGGAATCATTTTTGCTTCTCTAATAATTTCAGGTACAAAAGAATCAACAATTATCACTTTATAGTGGCTGAGGACATTTGCCATAAAAAATGCTCTTTGTTCTCCTGCCTTAAATTCTGAAGTAGAATTGATGATTCCTTTTAGAGATTTATTCTTCAACATGGTAAAAAAACGCTGTTCTCCAACACCTTGACCAGCTCCTTCCTCGCATCTAGCTGGAATTATGATGTATCCACCTTCTTTAATCACTTTGACTGATGCAAAAAATAAGTAACTAGCTGCTCTACTAACTTGATAAAGATTTGTGTCCTTTGGAAATCCCACTCCACAAATGGCAACATCATAGGATTTGTTTACTGGGATTTCATTGATTTCTTGTGAAAATTTTATCAAAACATTTTGTGTTTCTTGCGGTTCTCCAGATTTAATTTCTAGAATTTGCTGTTCTTTCCCAATAACAACATTGACTACAAATTTCAAACCAGTTTTTTTTCCTATTTCAATAATGTCTTCATAGACAGGATTTCCTTTCAATCTAGTAAGGCCAGTTTTTGGGTTAGTGAGCATATTTAGTGAGTGAGTTTGGCTAATTGTGGTATCACCTGCTGCTCCAATAGCCATTGTTTTGAAACCTCCGCTATAACCAGCAAACTGATGAGGTTCAACTACACCTAAAGAAATTAGCAGCTCAGATTCAAAGGCCAATCTTGAAACATGGATTTTTGTGCCATGTTTTGTCGTACCCAAGTTAACAAGTTTTTTTTCATCTCTGCTATCATGATCGATAATCATGTAATTCTCAACAATTTTTTTTCCATATTTGGAAATTTTTTCATCTACAGTCATTTTCCTGTGCATCCCGCTAGCTATTAGTATCGAAATGTCTTCTTTTTTGAGTTCAGTTTCTAAAGTTTCAAGAATTGGAGGAAGAAGTTCTTTGTCTGGGCATTCTCTTGTAATATCAGTTACAAGAATACATGCGGATTTTTTTCCTTTTACTAATTCTAAAAGTGGTAGAGAATTAATTGGATTTAATATAGATTCTTTAGTTTTTGAAATTATATTTGTTATAGGTTTACAAAGTTTAGAATTAACATTGTTTACTTCAAAGTCTTTTGGTATTTTGAAAATAAGATGATGTTTCCCATAAGGCACAGAATAGCGCATGATTAAACTAAACCATTTTAGAATAAAAACTGATTCAAAATATGGGATTGTAAAACCTAGTAATAATAAAAAACATTGCAAATCCTATTAAAAATATAATTCCCATATAACTTAAAATTTTCAACCAAATAGGAGGTTGCAAGTCTTTAGCTAAATATTTACCAGTAACCAACTTTAAATTAAAAATTGCAATTATTGGTGCAATAAGAAAAGAAACTGTAGTAGCAAAATCTACAAGATCCTTTAGATTTTCTCCAAATTGTAAAACAACAAGTAATGAACCTATTGATAAGATAACAATAAACACTGCATACATTTTTCTAAATTTTGATCGTGGTTTAGAAATTTTTTTAATGAATAATAACTGAACTGTTCTTTCTAAAGATCTAGAGTAACCATCAAAAACAGCAATTATTGTTCCAAACATTACACTAAATGCAGAAGCAGCAATAATGATGTAGCTCCAATTTCCAATTGTTTCTGTAAACAGTGTAATGACTTTATTTGCAAATAATGAATTATTATTTGGTAATTCTTCCCCTGATCCAAATAAAATGAATGCTCCTAATGTTACAAAAAAAACTGCAAGAACACCTGTTACCAAGTACCCTAAATTAAATTCAAGTAATGTTTCTTTTAATTTGGGTTTAAAGTTTGTTTGTTTGATACGTTCAATAGTCCATAAACTATGCCAGCTTGAAATATCAATTGGCATTGGCATCCATCCCATCAATGCTATTAAAAAGAAAATACCTGCATGATCCCAAATTTCGGGTGGTTTGAAGCCTTCAACTTTTTCAATTGGACCATTGTATAACGCTAAAGCAAATGCCAAAGTTGTTGAGACGATCAAAACACTAGCAATTATTTTTATTAAACTATCAAGGGCACTATATTTCCCAATGATTAAGATACCCGCACAAACACAAAATAATATTACAATAGTCCAAAATCCCAAAAAATCAATTTGAAACAAATTTTCAAGAAATCCAGCAGTAACAAATCCTACTGCTGCAGTCACAAAAAACATTGAGATAGCGGTTATGATAAAATACAAAAAAAGTGCATTTTTTCCCAGTCTCTGATAACCATCAATTATGCTTGTTCCTGTGACATTAGCATATCTAGAACTAAATTCAAAAAATGGATATTTGAACAAAATGGCAAGTATTACAAATCCCATAAGTAGGAATCCAAATTCAGCTCCCGCTCTAGTTGATTGAACTAAATGAGATACCCCAATTGCGGTACTTGCAAATAATATTCCTGGGCCAAAAGTTTTAGTGAACCGTTCAAGGCGTTCATTCATTTTTTTCCTTTATTTTTTATGTTTGCAAAATATTTGCGTGATTCTAATAATTTTATCAGAGGTATTTCTTTAAAAATTTCAACAAGGAAAATATTGCTTTTAATTGCTAAAAGTTTTGAATTTAACCTAAATTACAATATAATAATAGTATCGCATAAATCATCTGTACTCAAAATTTGTGTTTATAAACTCATTTCTAAAAAAGCTCAATTGGATTAAATTAAAGGGAAATTGCATCCTCAATTACCCAGAAGTTAAAAAATTTTAACAGCATTCTGCTAATAGCACCTCCCTCAAGTATTGGTACCATGACCACAGGATATTGTGTTAAATGCAGAACCAAAAGAGAAATGCAGAAAGCAAAAGCCGTCACCATGAAAAACGGTAAACCTGCCACAAAAGGTGTTTGCCCTACATGCAGCACTACGATGTTTAGAATTGGAAAAGCGGCATAGGGCCTACCTCCCTTT
>CAWTZT010000116.1:0-7699 GCA_963919845.1 Thaumarchaeota archaeon CSP1-1 | reverse complement strand
CATATCAGGAAGGCTATCTTGGTAATGATGCCCTTGAAAAAATTACTAGTTTTCTGACATCAAACCTGGGAATCTCAGGATTAATTTTACGTTCTGTAATATCCCTGAAAGAAGAAATCAAAAAATCTAATTCATAATCATTATTGTAATTTTTCAAAGGAATTTTTATAACAATCTGGATTTTTTTTGAGTGCGGATTCCACATGTGTTTTTGAAAATTTGTGTACACTCATTATATGTTTTAGAATATCATCACATTTTCTTTTACAGGTCCTGCACATGTACATCATATCTTATTCCTCGTGCTTTGCCGATATTTATAGAACTGTTTGCTTTTTCCTCTCAAAGTGTGATTATTTAGGGCATTTTCATTCAAAAAACCTTGACAAGGCATAACACTAAATTTGAGAAATTAATTAGGAAATTATGCATACGTTTTGCCCTTTAGAAGTTATTTTTTCGGTAATGTTTCTTGCATCGTTGCCTTCTCCGGCGTATACATCAATATGTTTTCCATTAATAGAAGGTCCAACATCTGCTACGTAGAATGTAAAAGTACTCCAAGGTTCAGGCAGGTCAGGTATTGTGATTTTAGTACCAATTGGTAAAACTGATAGATCTGCAGCTACTGTTTTAATTTGTAATATGTCTCCATTGTAGTCTAATGGGTTGTTTTCTAGATGGAATTTGTTATCATACCATCCCAAGTATTTTCCATTTGTAGTTTTCCCCCAACCCTCAGTCTTTATTTCTTTAATAAATTTGGATTTATAAAACTCAGATTTTCCATTTACTAAAATTTCTTCTTTTGGTCCGTTGAATTGGGTTTCATCTGGGGTATAATATCCAGTAATATACCAATCAGTACTACAACCAGAACCAAAGCTGAAAATTAAAAATATTAACAAAATAGGGAAAATGACTATCGAGATTTTTAGAATCTTTTTTCTCATAATGATGATAAGTTTTACGCAAACACTTATTTCAATATCTAATTAGTTTCAATTTATGCGTATACTTCAATTACATTGTAATAACATAGAGTATACCCCAACAAAAAAGGAAATCTCATCAGCAGAGGATATCTCTCCAGAAACAAAACATCTGAAAGAGGTAGTAGTTACATTCATTGCTGTAGAAGAAGGCGATGATAAATCCGTTGCTAAAAAAGCAATGGACCAAATAAAAGAATCAATGAATAAAATGGGATGCAAAAAATTACTACTTTACCCTTATGCCCATCTTAGCTCAAAGCTTGCATCTCCAAGTTCAGCATTGCATGTGTTAAATGAAATGGAAAATTTAGCATCTGATTTGGAAGTTTATAGGGCGCCATTTGGTTGGACAAAATCCTATAAGCTTGACGTTAAAGGCCATCCTTTAGCAGAAAGTTCAAAATCAATATCAAAAGACGGTGATGAAGATGAAACCTCTGATGCAATAAAATCGGAAGCCAAGATCCAATCTTACTGGTACATAATGACTCCTGAAGGAAAAATGCAAAAAGTAAACGATTTTGATTTTTCTAAATATCCGCAACTAGAGATTCTTGCAAAATATGAAACAGAAAAGAAAAGATCATCTGATGAACCTCCTCCTCACGTAAAGTTAATGAAAAAATTGGGAATAGCAGATTATGAACCTGCATCTGATTCTGGAAATATGCGGTTTTATCCTAATGGTCGACTAATTAAATCACTTATTGAAAGATATGTTACAGAAAAAATTCTAGAGTATGGAGGACTAGAAGTTGAAACTCCAATAATGTATGATTCACATCATCCAAGTCTTGAAAGCTACTTTAACAGATTTCCAGCAAGACAATATAGCATTAATTCTGAAGGTAAACAACTCATTTTGAGATTTGCAGCATGTTTTGGACAATTTTTGATGGCAAGTGATTTTCAATTATCATACAGAAATCTGCCATTAAGATTATACGAGATGACTAGATACAGTTTCAGACGTGAACAGTCTGGAGAATTAGTAGGACTTCGAAGACTAAGAGCATTTACCATGCCGGACTGTCATGCATTTTGCAAAGATATGACACAGGCAATTAGCGAATTTAAAAAACGATTTGAACTTTCACATGAGGTAATTCTAGGTCTTGGGCTTGAAAATTCTGATTTAGAAATGGCAATACGCTTTACTGAGGATTTTTACAACGATAATAAACAATTAATTAATGACACCGTTAAGAAAATTGGCAAACCAGTTCTAGTTGAAATGTGGAAAGAAAAATTCTTTTATTTTGTCCTAAAATGGGAATTTAATTTCATTGATAATAATAGAAAAGCTTCTGCATTATCTACTGACCAGATTGATGTTGAAAATGGGGAAAGATACAATATTGAATTTGTTGATGAACAAAATGTTCCACAACATCCAATAATATTACATAATTCTCCCAGTGGTGCAATAGAGCGAGTAATCTTTGCTTTGTTAGAAAAAGCTGCAAAAGATGCAAAGGAAGGAAGAAAACCCCATTTGCCTTTGTGGCTTTCACCAACACAGGTTAGAATAATACCGCTAAAACCAGAATTTTTGAAGTTCTCTGAAGATTTAGCTGATAAACTTACTGAGAATAAAATTAGAGTAGATATTGATGAAAGAAACGAGAGTTTAGGGAAAAGAATTCGTGACGGAGAAACAGATTGGATTCGATATATTCTTGTAATTGGAGAAAAAGAAGTTAATTCAAAAAGCCTCAATGTACGAGATAGGGAATCAGGAGTTGTAAATGAAATACAATTTGAAGATTTTGTAAAAGATATTCAAAAATCCACAAAAAACAAACCATTTTCAAAACTAAACTCAAATAGATTCGTTTCATCAAGGCCTCAAATCATGGTCTAATTGATTTGTCTTCAGTGCGTTCAAATCAAACATACTAAGGGAAAAATCATTTCTGAAGCAAGCTAATTTGATAATTACATGGGTATGAGAATACTAGTAGCTGAAGATAGTCCATCATTTGCATTATTTTATAAGAATGCTTTAGAAAAACGAGGACATACTGTCATAATAGCTAAAGATGGGAATGACTGTATGTACAAGTATATGGATTCAATCAAGGGTGATGGCCAAGTAAAAAAAGAAAACCTCTATGATCTTGTAATATTGGATCAAAAGATGCCTAGAATGCAGGGAACAGATGTGGCAAAAGAGATTTTGGATTTAAACCCAAAACAAAGAATCATGTTTGTAACTGGACATGTTAAAGAAATGATGAAAGGTATCAAAGAAATTGGAGAAAAAATTGAGTTATTACAAAAACCTTTCCCAACTTTAGCTATGATTCGGCAAGTGGAAGGTCTGAAGAGATTTAGATGGTTACAACGAATTCTTGGAAGGGGAGGTTTACAAGATTGGGATGGAGAGAAGGGTTTATCAGAACCAATTTAATCAAAAAACTATTCTAATCCAAGTTTAGATTTAATATCATACTCATTCACTTGAGCTGCAGTTAACTCAATTCTCTTTTGTTTTAGATTTAAAAGACATTTAGAGTATTCTTGTTCATCTTCTTTAGGAATATCTTCAAAACATTTTTTCCTCAACAGTTCTACTTCTAACAATGCATCATTGAATCTGTTTACTGCATCTAAAAGAATTTTATTATTCTCAGCTTGCTGAATTTTTTGGTCTTTTTCAACTAACATTTCATACAAACCAAATGATATGAGGAAAATTCCTACTCCCGCACCTAAAATTGTAAGCTTACTAAAACCAAATGCCATTATAACTCGTATTTTTTTCTAGAAAGTTGGGCAATTAGAATTTTAGTAATTTATTATACGGTAAATTTTCAATATAATACGGTAGAAAATTTATGAGTTTTGTAGATTTATACATGAATAAGAGTCCGCTTATCACAAGTCCAAATAAAGATGGCGATGTGGCAGCTATATTATTTGGCATTCCATTTGATTCTACACATTCTTATCGTCCAGGAACTAGATTTGGACCTGATGCAATAAGGGAATCATTTAACAACATTGAAATTTTTATGCCACAATTCTCTGTAGATTTAGAAGATACTAATATAGAAGATTTAGGAAATACAAAACACACCGTCGTGCCAAAAGAAATGATTGAGATGGTTTCAAAGATTACTTCAGAATTAATCAAAAAAGAAAAACAACTAATTATCTTGGGAGGCGAACATTTAATCACATTAGGAACGTATCCTAGCTTTCCTAAAGAAACTGGATACATAGTATTTGATGCACATTATGATTTACGTGATGAATATGCTGATATCAAACTTAGTCATGCTGCCTATTTGCGAAGAATTGTAGAAAAACAAGGATCTGACAAAATTATCCATGTGGGTGCTAGAGCATACGTTAAGGAGGAATTAGTATTCAAAGAAGAAAATAAAATTAAAACTATTTCAGATTGGGATATAAGACATGGTAATGCTGCTAAATTAATCAAAGACGCTGCTTCAGTTTTTGATAAATTATATGTCAGTATTGATTTAGATGTTTTAGATCCTGCTTTTGCTCCAGGAGTTGGAAATCCAGAAGCTGTTGGAATAACATCTAGAGAATTATATGAAATGGTTTGTTCGTTAGAAGGGCAAAAAATTATTGCTGCAGATATTGTTGAATTGTGTCCAACATTTGATAATGGTTCTACTGCAGCTATAGCTGCCAGATTAATGTCAGCTATTATAGCAATGAATCAGAAATAGATTTTTTGTATTAAGAAATTTGATATTATATTCTAATTATTCCATTGTTAATTAAATACTGTATGCCACTAACAAATTCTGTATCTGAAATCAATCCTTCTCCCCACCACCCAGCATTATTTTTTATCCAAGTTGGAACACCACTATTTCCGTTTGATTGTGCATCAGGAATTTGTGGAACAGTTATTATTCCTTTTTTAATTAAAAATTCAATTCCAGATGTAAAATCTGATTCAGAGATTTGATTATTTGACCACCATATAGCATTACTTTTGACCCAGTCAGGAATTTCAATTATGTTTTTATTCATTAATAATGGAATTTTATAAACTGGAATTATTTGGTAACCCTCTTGTTTAATTTTGTTAATTAATAATTCAAGTTCTTGAATTTGGGTTGAATTCACTTTATTTTGATGCGCACCATTTTCAAAAACCGAAAACTCTTGTGTGGTTAATCTTATTACTACAAAATCATGGTTTTTGATGTTTTCTTCAACTGTTGAAAATACTTCTTCCTGAGAAACTCCGACAAACCTTCCCAAATTTTGATCATATTTTCCAGTGGTTATTCCATAGGGGATTTGATACAATTTAGATTCTTCAAAATTATATGGGGGTGGCACATAAAGCATATTCAAATTCAGGCTTGTAATTGAATTTTGTTCTAATGCATAAGTCGTTGCTTCATTAATGCTATCAAATGGTGGCAGAAAAGTTATGGGCTGAATTCCTAAAATATTATTAATTTTTTCATTTCCTTGCTCAATTAATGAACTTTGTTCATCTAGTCTTAAATTTCCAAATTCTTCGTATTTCCAACCATTATTTGCTACTTCAATTTCTAATACATTTTCATTAAAATTATCAGTAAAAAACTCAATCAGCTTTTCATCAGACCCAAAACTGTTTGCTATTATTCCTACTGTAAAATCTGAATGTGTCTTCTTAAATGTATTAAAAATCTCTATTTGTACATCATTTAACCAATAGTCTTGAATGCCAGCTATACTAAATGATACACAATTACAATTTTTAAATATTGAAGTACTAGTTGCTTTGTCATTATTTGTTTCATCAAGATTTATTTGACTAATTGGGACAATCTTTATTCCTGAATTCCTAATTTCATCAATTAATAATTCTAATTCATTGATGTGTTCCATGTTTACCGTATTACGATAAATTCCATTATCATTTATCGCAAATTCTGGTTGATGCATCATAATCACTGCAAATCCATTATTATCTAGGCTTAATGTAATATCATCCAAAATTTTTGTCCTGTTTTCAATATTCCATAAATTAGATTCTTTATCTAAAACAGCAGTTTGAGCTCCTTGAGGAAAACGGTAAAAACTTGAATCTTTTAATGAATATGGTGGCAAGTCATACGCTACGTCACTACTCATGTGTGTGAAATGATTTTCTTTTAAAACATTTATGGTATCTTCATTGAAAAGATTTTCAGGAGGGATAAACACAGTGGGAGTTATTCCAAATGTATCTTCTATTGCTTCATTCGTTAATTTGATCATAGATTCTTGTTTTTCTTTAGAAAATGAAGTTAGGGGTGCATTATTCCAGCTATGACTCGCAATTTCTAATCCTGAATATTCTGAATCAAGATTTTCCTTGATTAAATCAATTAATTCAATGTCAGAACCGATTAGCCCTCCAATTACTCCAATAGTTAGTGGTATCTGTTTTTCACGAAATAATTTAATGACTTGTTTTTGAATTTCATTTAAATAATAATCTTGGATATCATCAAATCTAAAAGCAACACAATTACAATTCAAGTTTTTTGACGTTTTTTGTTCAAAAATTTCGAATATATTTTGGGTTCCTATTAATGAAATTTGTTTGCTGCCCCATTCCTCAAATTCTGTTTCTAAAACATTAGATTTTGTAAATACTTTGAAAATATATTCTCCAATCGGGATATTTGTGAAATATGCCTCTCCTCGATGATTAAAGAAAGTATTTTGAATTAATTGGTTAGTTTTATCTCGTAATTCAATTCTGAATAAACTATAATCAGAAATATTCTCGGTAGTTTCAGGTTTAAGATGTACAATAATACGTTCATCAATTATTGATGGCCATGGTGTAACTATTTTAAAGTCAGTTGCAATTCCTTGTGAATTTCTAATTATTGAACGTGTAAAAGAAATATTTTCTCCTAAAGAGACTTCAACACTATAATATTTCTCAAGAGTGGTTGATTGCAACCAATATCGTTGTGTTTGACCATCATTATTTGTAATTGCAGTCACCAATGAATTCCCATCTGGAGATTTTATTGTGACTATAGCATTTTCAATAGGAGTATAACCATCCTTATGGAATACACTAAATTTCATTCCACCCTCCATTGGTATTTTTAAATCAATTTTTTTTAAAGGCGAATCTAGGAAAACTTTATCACTCAATGGAAAATTAATATCATGTTTGATCACTTCAAATGAATAATTATGTTCTAATGGAATTTCTGAGATTGTTTGTGGATTTGTTTGAAGTTCAATTTCTTTAAATAATGATTTGTTTTCCTGGTAAATAATAACTGTAATTCCTTCAGGACTAGAAATATCTCCACTCCAATCCTTAACTTGTATTTCTATTGCACCAAATTCTTCTGAATATCCATTAAGAGTTCCAAATAGAACTAATGTGATTAGCGGAATGATTAATTTATTCATCTCTCACACGTCTAGCGCTTGTCCAGATTGCCTTTCTGCCAAATACTTCTTCGATTATCGCTTTGAGTTGAAGTATGTCGGTAAGTTGTTTGTACCCTATTACTAAAAATACAGAAAATGCAATCATTTTCTTATCATCGCCATCCATTCTAATAGCCATGGCGCTGAGCAAATATTGTAAAGTGATATACATTCCCACCATGAATGCTACAAACTGATAATTTCCTAAAATCAATTGGTATGCTGCAAATACCCAAACAACTATGCTTGCTGCTGGAATTAGTAACATGTGAATT
>CAWTZT010000115.1:0-4384 GCA_963919845.1 Thaumarchaeota archaeon CSP1-1 | reverse complement strand
CCAGCTAAAACATAAGGAATCTTTTTTTTGACACATTCGTACATGATTCCTTTGGTTAATTTTTTGTTTTTTACCATCTTTGAGATGGAACCAGCTTTGAATACAGAATTAATTGCCTGCATATGATTACGATAACCTCGAATGGCAAGTGTTCCATCACGTACATTCATTCCAAGTGAAGTTCCTAACGTGGCATATTCAATATCATGAACTGCAAGTGCATTTCCTGCTAAAAGAGCATTAATGTAACCAGATCTTATCAGAAAAGCAACAGATTCATCAGCACCTGTATGAACAATTGCAGGACCTCCTACCAAAACGATTTTTCCACCAGCTTTTCTTATCTTGTAAATGTCTTCTGCAACTTTTTTGGCTATGTGTTGTGTAGGTCTTTCACTAGAACTACTTCCTCCCATGAATTGAAATACATTCATTCCTTCTCTAGGCCTTTTAGGAGGAGTAACCTTTATGCCATCTTCGCCAATGACAATTTTGTCTCCTTTTTTAATTTCTTTTATTGGAACACATCCAACAGTATTAGCTTTGATTACAATGCATTTATCCATCATCATATTGTCTACTTTATTCCATTTTCCATTTCTAAAAATCTGAGTATTATTGTTAGTGGTGCTGTAGAAGTTATCTGGCATGGTCATATTTTTTGGAGCAGGTTTTAGCTTTGCCTCTTTTTGAATTTTAGCAGTAGCCCCTTCTCGGTAAACTAATTCAAGGATTTGATTAAGATGCTTTTGATTTTTACCAATTACTCGAAGTTTCGCATAGCTTTCATCCTTTTTTCGTTTTCCGATTTTGATATTAAGAATTTCAAATTCTCCACCAAGATCCATAACACCATCAAAAATTTTTGAAAGGATAAGAGAATCAATAATATGACCACTAACTTCAATTTCATTCGAAAATTTTTTCATTTTTTTTCACACCGGGAGTGATACTTTACCTTTGTATTCAGGAACATTGTTAGTCTTAAGCATTTTTTCTATAGACTCTTTTTGTTCCTTAGTGATTCCTTGCACAATGGCTTTTGAAATACCATTTTGGTCACATAATGCTAGAAGATATCCACTAGTATCAGTCAAAACAAATCCAGAAGATTCATCAATAAAGGCATAAAGATTTTCCTCTCCTACTGGCTCCCAAACATTAGTTTTGTTATCACGAAGAGCTAATGCGGGCATTGCTTTATTATCAGTAAATTTATTGAGAAAATCTCGTGCTACTTTAACTCTTTTTTGACCTTCTCTGAGGGCGGCAAAATATTGCATGTATAATCAAATATGTTAATTATTATAAATTATTTCAAACTTGTCATGTTATTTCATTTAAAATTCGCTTAAACTTGGATTTCAAGCTTTTTTAAAAGTCTAGTTACAATTTTACCATTTTCATTTCTTTCTTCCATAATTTTTTTCAATCTAGTTTTATTTGTCGATATTTTTTTCTCATTAGAAATAATTTGGAAATATTCTTCATCCAAATCACTATTTGTTTGAAGCCGTTTGATTATTTCAAATAAAACTCCAATAACTTCGTTTTGAGCTTTAATTAATTCATCTTTACTTTGTTCAGACATATCCATCATGTATTATTAGGTTCTATTTGATAATTGTTTGATAGTAAAAGTTTTTTAAAAATTTCTTTTAATTCATTATTTTTAATTTCATTATTAGCAGTTTCAATAAAAGATTGAATATTTTCTTTAGAATTACCATTCTTAGAATAATTGATAGCTTGAAAAGCCATTTCTAATCTATCAATGTCATGAAGAAACAAAGATTCTTCAGTCTTGTTATCTTGGTATTCATTCCAAATTTCATTATATTCTTGTTCCAAATTTAATGGTAGTTTTTTTAGAATTTTTTTCATAGCATCATTTTCAATTTTGTTTTTTCTTTTTTTTGATATTTCATCAGGAATAAAATCTCCAACTTTTGATTCTGCCAAATCATGAAGTAATGCCATTTTCAAAATTTTGTTTGTGTCAAGTGCTAATAAATCTGATAGAACCATAGACATGATTGCCATAGAATAACTATGATCTGCTACAGATTCTACATTTTTTAATCCAAGTTTATCTTTCCAACCTTTTCTTTGAATTGTTTTTAATCCAAGAACAATTTGAAAAAAATCCTGTACCAAATCTAGAATTTCCTAGTATCTCCTTCTAACAGACCTGAACCATGATGAATTCTATCTATGTGTTTAGATAATTCTTCTTTGGAGTCAAATACCGATTCACAATATGGGCAAGAAATTTCAGACATACTATATCCTCCCCAAATGGTCATTTAAATTATATTTTTTTGCTAAATTTCGAATAAGATAATAATCTTGGTGTCTCATCATTTGCGTGAAAATTTATACAAAGACAGGAGATGATGGAACAACTGGCATTCAAAATGGAGCTAGAATTTCAAAAACTGATTCCAGAATTCAAGCATATGGAATGGTTGATGAAATTAATTCATTTCTAGGAATCATACTTTCAAAGCTTGATGAAAAGGATTTGGTAAATTTAATAACAAAAATTCAAAATGATCTTTTTTTAGTTGGTTCAGATTTATCAAATCCTGATTTAAAAAATACCCAAAATCGTGTAAATGATGAAATGATAAAAACATTAGAAGAAAACATAGATAATTTAGAAAAAAAACTACCCCCAATTACTAATTTCATTCTACCAGGAGGGCATGAAATTGCTGCATTGGTTCATGTTTCACGATCTATTACAAGAAGGGCAGAAATTTTTGTAATCTTTTTATCTGAAAAAGAAAAAATTAACAATAATTGTATAATATATCTAAATCGATTATCTGATTTACTATTTGTTATTGCAAGAACCATAAACCAACGAAAGAATGTCAAAGACGTTATCTGGAATTCAAAAAAAGACACACTTTAATGCCCAGAATTAGAAAAAATTCGATATGCCAAGGTAGCTCAGCCTGGGAGAGCACTCGGCTGAAGACCGAGCTGTCGCGCGTTCAAGTCCCGCCCTTGGCATCTTTTTAGTTTAATATCATTACACAATATTCTAGGCAGGATTTTGAAATAAGGCATAATTTCAATGATTTAAATCTGCATAATGTTTTAATAGTTGAAATTCTCTTTTTTTTCAGTTTCATACATGATAAAAAAGAAAGTTAAAAAGAAGTCTAAATTGGAGGAAATAAAAAAAACTAATGAAAAAACAGAAACTAAGAAATCTAAACCTAAACAAAAGAAAAACAAAGAAAATGAGATCTCCTCTAATGAAATTGGAATAGTTGTCATTGATGAGGAACTTAAAGAAGATAAAGAGTCAGAGTTTGAAGAAAGAAAGGCATATCTTGAAGAAGCTAAGTCACAAGAGACCAATGATTAGAAATCTGCCTACTGAAACTCATTCTTAAAATTCAAAAGTAAATAAAGCAAATGATCGTATATTCATTATATTGAGAGCACTTTGCTTGATTTCTGTAAAGCCTGGAACCGTGGATAAAGTTGTAAAGGTATTAAAGAAAAAACGCAAATTAATAAGAGAAGTCATGATAGTTACTGGAAGATCTGACATTAGTGTTGTTTTACAAGGTTCCATTGATGAAATCAACAGTATGGTAATTGATTTTAAAAAAATTAAGGAGATTGTTTCAACAGAGACATTAATGGAAGTGGAGGTTAATCTTGGATGGTAAAAGCAGTCATATTGGTTAAATCTCCAAAAAAATTAATTGCCGCAAGACTTCGAAAAATAAAATCCATTAACGAATCATTTCCTGTAAGTGGACAGTTTGATGCTGTAGTACTAATAGACGTAGGAAATTTACCAGAAATAAAAAACATTACTACTGAAATTCAAACAATTAGTGGAGTAGAAAGAACTGAAACTATGATTGAGGTTCAATAACAAAAAGGAATTTAACTTGGAGCTTTAGATTTAAAAATGGAGAAAATCTGATTCGCATGAACATTAAAAGAGTAGGAAATGTAATACTTGCTGTAAAGGATTTAGCTAAATCCGTTAGTTTTTACAATGAAATTATTGGTTTGCCTATAAAACAACAACGAAAATCATGGGTAGATTTAGGTTCAAAAGGTGCATTAATTAGCCTACACCCTGCTTCAGAATCATCTCCCCATTCTGGTACCTCAATAGAAAATGGTATTGCCATTGGTTTTTTGGTAGGTGACATTAAATCTTCTATTGAAGAATTAAAATCCAAAGGAGTAAAAATTCATAGAGACATCGAAGAAAAAGACGCAGGAAAAAATGCGGTAATTTTAGATCCTGATGATTATATGATTTCATTATTTGAGCCAATATTCAAAGATCAAACCCAACAAAGTGGTGGCTACCAAGGATTTGCACCTGCTTAAATTATCTTTT
>CAWTZT010000114.1:0-4061 GCA_963919845.1 Thaumarchaeota archaeon CSP1-1 | reverse complement strand
AGGATACGTACTTGGCCAGAAATAAATCCTGACGAACCAAAATTATTGGGTCACGCTGGTTTCAAAGCTGGTTGTGTTCAAATAGTTGGCATTGATGATCGAGATAAAACACCTAATTTTGGAAAACAATTAGTTAGCCTGGGAACTGTTATAGTTACTCCTCCATTACTTGTAGTCGGAATAAGAGGATATAAAAAAAATCTTTATGGTTTGCACGCTGCTTTTGATATATTCGCCAAAGATCTACCAAAACATATTTCAAGAATTTTGAATACAAAAACAGAAGGAAGTGATTTAGACAAAGTTGAAAAATCTATTGGTAAAATTCATGAGCTTTTCGCAATTGTCGCAGTAATTCCTAGAAAATCAAAACTAGAACAAAAAAAACCTTATGTTTTTGAAGTACGAATTCGAGGCGGTAATATTGAAAAACAATTTGCGTTCATTAAGGAACTTTTAGGTAAAGAAGTAAAAATTGATCAAGTTTTTGAAAATGGCACTATTGTTGATGCTGCTGCAATAACCAAAGGTAAAGGATGGGAAGGTCCTATTACTAGATGGGGAGTAAAAAAGAAACAACATAAATCCAGAAAAAGTGTAAGAGAGGTAGGTTCTCTAGGTCCAATTACTCCAGATAACGTTATGTATACAGTTCCAAGAGCCGGTCAACGAGGATTTCATCAACGAACTGAATATAATAAACGAATCATGATTATGAGCAATACTGAATCAAATGAATTTAAAATAAATCCTGATGGTGGATTCAAACATTTTGGATTGGTAGACGGGGATTACATTGTAGTTAAAGGTTCAGTGCCAGGAACCTACCGACGATTAATAAAATTAAGGCAACAAGTACGTAATGTCCCAAAAAAAATTTCTAAACCAAATATACTAGAGGTAGTTGTTTAATGAAAATTCCTATCCACTCCCTTACTGGTTCAAAAGAAACAGAAATTGAACTGCCAAATGTATTTTCTACACCCTTTAGAAATGAGTTAATTCACAAAGCATATGTTAATCTAGACTCGCACCATTTTCAAAAACAAGGTAGACATCCAACTGCAGGTATGGATGTAGTAGCTAGGTCAAATGATCCTCCGACTGGTCATGGTACTGCAAGAATTGCTCGTATGAAAGGAGGTGGCGGAGGACGACAAGGAGAAGCTGGTGGTGTTGCATCAACTAGAGGCGGTAGACAAGCACATCCACCGACCTCTGAAAAAGTTATTTATAAAAAACTAAACAAAAAAGAAAACAAATTAGCACTTTGTTCTGCTATAGCTGCTACTGCATCAAAACAACTCATAGAATCTAGAGGTCATAAAATAGATAATATCGATAATTTTCCGATAGTAATTTCTGATGATATTGAAAAAATATCCAAAGCAAAAGATATGGTCGAGGTTTTTAACTCTTTGAAGTTAAATCAAGATATTGATAGACTAAGAATGCGAAAAAAACGAACAGGAAAATCTTCTCTTCGAGGAAGAACTACTAAGATTGGAAAGAGTGTATTATTCGTAACAAAAAATTCAAAAAATTTGTCAAAAGCATGTGGTTCATTTCCAGGTGTAGAAGTAACTTCTGTAAATCACCTTAGCGTTTTGGATTTAGCACCTGGTGCAGTACCAATTAGATTAACTGTTTATTCGAAAAGTGCAATTGAGGAGATTGAAAAAATTAAATCCTCTCATCTAGAGTTGATGGTGACAATTAGATGAATATTGATGAAGCTACTGATTTAATTTTGAGGCCTTATATTACTGAAAAGACTTTTGCGCTAGTGGAAAATGAACAAAAACTTTGTTTCATTGTAAAAAATACCGCCACCAAACCAAAAATAGTCCAGGCAGTTAAAACTTTGTACAATGAAAATGTTTTAGATGTAAATACTGCTAGAACCATTTATGGAAAAAAGGCTTACGTTAAATTTGAATCCATAGATAAGGCTAGAGATTTGGCAACTAAGATAGGAATGCTATAATATGGTTCAAAAATTCTCTGAAAATAATAAAAAGATGATACAAAATGGTTAAGAAATTCGATTATCAAGGAATTCCTCAAAAAGAACTGGAGACTATGAAACTGGATAAACTGTTTCAGTTATTTACTGCAAGAGCACGTAGATCACTTACACGAGGAATTACTGAGGGTAAGAGAAAATTAATTGAAGAAATTAAATCCGCAAAAAATGGTAAAAATAAAAATCCAATTAAAACTCACCTTAGAGATTTAATTATTTTGCCTTATATGGTTGGTGTACAGGTTGATGTTTTTTCAGGAAAAGAATTCGTCCCAATTACTCTAGTTCCAGAAATGATTGGCCATTATTTGGGCGAATATGTTATAACCAATAAGAGAGTAAGCCATGGTGCTCCTGGAGTCGGATCATCACGTTCAAGTTTGTATGTGCCATTAAAGTGATTAATTTTGACAAGTTTCAATTATGCATTTCAAAATTATGATTCAACGCGCCATGTTCGTGCATCTATGCGAGAAAAAGATATTTCACACAAACATGCCAGAGAAATTGCAGTTGCTCTCAAAGGACTTTCAATAGAGAAAGCAAGAGATTATCTTCAAGCTGTTATCAAATTGCAACGTGCTATTCCTTTTGGACGATACAAAGAACAAGTTGGACATAAATCAGATCCTGGTGTCATGTCTGGGCGATATCCACAAAAATCTGCTACTGAATTTTTGAAAACTCTTGATAATTTAGAATCTAATGCTGAATACAAAGGCATGGATTTGGATAGATTAAAAATTATAAATGTTACAGTTCACAAAGGTGTTATAATTAAACGATTTACTCCACGAGCAATGGGAAGAGCTACTCCAAAAAACAACGTGTTAACTCATGTTGAATTTGTAGCTCAAGAAGTTTAAAATTGTCAGCAATCAAAAATGTAATTAAAGATAACTATAACATGATGTTGCTCAAGGACTTTCTTAGAGAAAGAATTAAAGAATCTGGTTTCTCAGATGTTGAAGTTTCAAAAACACCTACAGGTACTAGAATTGTTCTTCATGTCACAAGACCCGGAATTGTAATTGGTCGAAAAGGCAGTGGAATTAGAGAGCTTACAGAGAAACTTGGAACTGATTTTGGTTTAAAGAATCCCCAAATCTCTGTATCTGAAATTGCTAAACCTGAGTTATCTCCTAGTGTAATGTGTAATAGATTAGCGTCACATATAGAACGAGGAACAGCTTTTAGGCGAGCTACAATGTGGACTTTGCAACAAGTAATGGATAATGGTGCAATGGGAGTTCAGATAACCGTTTCTGGAAAACTACGAGGGGATCGTTCTGCTTTTGAAAAGCACTCATCTGGAATTCTTCCCCGTGCTGGTCATCATGCTGAAATCATTGTAGCAGAAGATATTGCTCATGTAAAAACTCCTATGGGCTTAATTGGCATAAGAATTCGAATTGCAAGAAAAGATAAATTAATTCCAGAATTTGAATTTAAAGAAAAACCAAAAGAGGCTAAACCAGAAAAACCAAAAGAAGAAGTGACATCAAAAATAATAGAAACAATGCCAAAAATTGAGGCAAAATCCGAAAGTGAACAAATCGAAAAAGAAGAGAAGCATATTGATAAATTAGAAACATTAGAGGAAGAAGAGGAGAAATTAAAGTAATGGCACGTTTAAAAATGAAATCAATTCGAGAATTAAATGAGAAAGATCTACACGATAAATTACTACAGATGCGCTCTGACCTTACAAAACTTCGTCTTAGTGCAGCTAAAGGAACCCTTCGAAAAGAAAGTGGCAAATTAAAACCTCTTAGAAAAAATATCGCAAGAATTAAGACTAGATTAAGTGAGTTGAAGAAAAAATGATAACTGCAGAAAATTTAATTTTACATGAATTGATAGGTCTAAAAACCGAAGTTCAAGAATCATCAAATCCTCAAATTATTGGAGTAAATGGCAAGATAGTTGATGAAACCAAACATATGTTTTTACTACTCACAAAGAATGGATTCAAAATGCTAGAAAAAAAACATAACAAGTGGAGATTTTTTCTTCATGATCAAAAAATTTCAGT
>CAWTZT010000113.1:0-3174 GCA_963919845.1 Thaumarchaeota archaeon CSP1-1 | reverse complement strand
TTTGCTTTGCTGTAAGTGGCTTATAGTGGAGTAGTCTCATCCTATCTTCAGTGTAGACAACATCGTGAGGTGTTACTTCTAAGTTAATTTCAGCAGGAGCAGATACTAGTTTTGGTGCCTTTACTACATTGCTACTAAATTTTAAAAATTCTTCAACAAGTTTAGGGTCTATTTTATTTTCAATTACCATTTTTGACACTCTTCTTTTTTTTAGTTTTTACTTCAGATTCTAATCTTGATATTCTTTTCCGTAATGAATGTAATTCCTTATACACCTCATCTATTTCTTTTTTGTTTGGTAGGTTTGCAGATTGTAGCATTACATTTACAATTTTTTCCCAATGGTTTGTTAGTTCTAGCTCACTTGACACTAATTTACCATAATTTTCTCCAAATTTTTTAGAATCAAATAACTCGGTAAAATCATTATCAAAAATATCAATCCAAACTCTCTTGTAGGAATCAAACTGTTCTTGGTCATTAGGAATTTTAGGCATTTTTGCATTAACCTTTTTTTGTGATTCAGCCCATGTGTCTGATAATTGCTGATAGTATTCCATTAATCGTTTATTAAATTCGGCAAGATCTTCATTTGATTCAATTAGTTGGTCAGTGATTTTTTTTGCATTGGCACCATAATTTCGCATTGGTCCCACCGAAGTTAATGCCTGAGGCTTGCTTGACATTAGGTAAATTAGATCATTCCAAAAAACTGAGAGATGTTTATAGTATTCAACGGGATTTTTTTCTGTCTCGTTTTTCACGACATATCAGGAACAAAGATCGCAATAAATAGATCTCTTGCATTTCTGATCATATCTAATGAACCATGAAAAAATCTGTCAAATGGTAATGAAACTTGACTCAAAAATGAGGTCTGCCAGAATAATTAATGATAGGGGTCATCAAATTTCTGGTGGTATGAAAAAGGGTCTAAAGTCCCTTGAAGACGCAAAACAAGACGAGATGATGTTTATGGAAATTGCACTCAGGGTTAGAATGCGCCACGAGTTTGATAAAGAATTTGGCAAAACCCTATTCTCGTTATCATACAGAGACAAAGTTGTAATCATTAGCTTTCCATTGTCAGACGGAAACGTCCTTTTAGTTTCTGGCGAAAAAGACCTAGATTTTGGAAAAATTCCCTTTAAAATAATAAAGATTCTTGATAGTTTTCCTTCTGGTAGTAAAACCTTTTAGCACTGTGTTTCAAAATAATTGGACAATAGTTTTTATTGCTATATTGTAATAGAGTCTTGTGTCTCAAGTAGAAAAATCAAATGAGTATTATCTTTATGAAGAAAAATGCCAAAGTCTTCTAAAAGAACCAGAGATTAGGTTTGCAGGGTTTATCAATCACATGGGTCATTTGGTGGCAGGTGGAATGAAAAAAGGAATGTCTCCTCTGGAGGATGAAGCAGACATGAGAAAATTATACATGGAACTTATTCTGAGAGTTTCAACTAGAAAAGAATTCGATTATAGTTTAGGCCCTGTTGAATATTCTGCCTCACGTAGAGAAAAGGCAGTTATGTTAAGTTTTCCAATTGGTAACAAGGTAATGCTAGTTTCAGCTGAAACTGATGTAAACATTGATGAGACAGCTAAGAAAATAAAGAAAATCTGTGGAATTTAAAAATCATCTCATCCCTAACGTTTATAGAAAATATCAAAGTAAACTACTGAAATGAATGTAAAATAATTCTTGAACTTTTCTAATTTTAATTTTTGAATTTTTTCAATATGTCCATTACCTCTTCGTCTGACACTTGATCAAAATTATGATAAAATTGTCCTACAGCATGAAATTCACTAGGAACTTGTAGGACAACTATAGAATTTACCATTGGTTTCATCTCTTCATAAGTGTTAGCTGGAATAACTGGAGTTGCTAAAATTATACTTTCTACATTTCGTTTTGATAACCACTTTAATAAAACAAACACTGTAGCCCCAGTAGCAATTCCGTCATCTACAAGAATTATCGTTTTTCCATCAATTTTGTAGTTATCATCCATTCTAAAATTTTTTAGTCTTTTTTTAATTTCTAATTTTTTTCTAGTA
This sequence comes from Thaumarchaeota archaeon CSP1-1, assembly GCA_963919845.1. Classification (GTDB taxonomy): domain Archaea; phylum Thermoproteota; class Nitrososphaeria; order Nitrososphaerales; family Nitrosopumilaceae; genus CSP1-1. The sequence continues at coordinate 1,110 of CAWTZT010000113.1, read as the reverse complement.
ATTTCTGTTTCCAAATTTGGATCTTGTGAAAATTGTTTCCAATGAGGACCGTAGTAGATAGTTCCGTCGTGTGTTATGGCACCTATTGCATATTCAGGATTATCCGGAGGTGTAATTTTTTTTGCTATTATAACATCTAGTATACATCCTAATCTCTTTGCGATTTCCGCGCCAACTACCACGCCTCCGCGTGGAATTGCTAGTACAATAACATCTTTTCCCTTTACTCTTTCTTGTAATTTTTCTACAAGCTGTCGCCCAGCTTCTGTTCTATTTTTTATCATTTAATGCCATAGAATTGGTAGGTAGACGAGGATGATTTACTTTTCCTATGGCGGAAAGTCTGTCATCGAATAACAGTGCAGTCTAATGCTTTCCTTAGAACTTTCTGTTCTTGATTCAAACGAGACTAGTATGTTTCATTCGAGTATCCTCGCCAGTTTTATTACGTGGAAATTGAATTTAAAGGTAAAACATGATTTTCATGTTTGATTTTTAGATTCGTATTCATTATTAAATTGGAGAAGCTTTTCTTTCAGAGCTTGGCACAATGGGTTCTTTCCTTCTCATAAAAAGAATAATTACCCCCAACATTATTGCAGGAACTATTATTATGGCGACTGCAATTTCATAGTAAAACTGAACCGTTTCCTTTGGCTGTACAATTTTTTCAGTTGTCAGTGTTTTTTCTAGGTTTTCATATACGATTGCGCTAAAATCTCCTATTCGTCCTGCAGATTCTTCTGTGAATTTAATTTCCATTCCCCCAACAGCTCCAAATGCCTTAATGTTTCTGAATTTGATAAGGACCGTTCCTGGTTCTTCAAAAATCCATTGTCTATAGTCCCCACCAGCACCTGAAACTGCCCCCTCATCTCTGTACACTTCTTTTCCATTGTGGATTATTGAAATGTCATATTGGAGTTTTCTTAAAGGAAGGTCGTTTGTTGCGTCATAAAATCTGTAAATGAAGTTTACCTTTTCATTTGTTTTTATCACTTTTGTATCCCATGAAAAATTAATCTCAACAGATTTGTCTGGAGTGATTAAAAGTATAGGAAATTCCAGCTTCTTACCAGAAGCATCGTGTGGATATTCTGGAATTAATTC
>CAWTZT010000112.1:0-4610 GCA_963919845.1 Thaumarchaeota archaeon CSP1-1 | reverse complement strand
TCAATATACATTTGTAAAGTTGAAAAATATAAAACGTAATTTACCTAGACATACTTAACTATCAATTTACTATAATTTTCTTTGAACTAACATGGGCATGGAGTTTTATGGAGATGATTACAAGGGTGCAGATATTGCACCATTTGTTGGAATCAGTACTTTCTTACGTTTACCTTGGATGAGAACACATGATGAATTAGTTAAAGCAAATCCCGACGTTGCAGTGATTGGGGAACCATTTGACTTTGGTACAACAATCCGTCCCGGTGCACGTTATGGTCCACGTGCAATTAGGGCAGCATCAACAGTTCCTTCTCCACCTTACGAGCGTTTCAATATAGAAACAGGCGCAGATCCATTTGGCACCCTTAGTACAGTAGATTATGGAGATGTGAATGTTGTACCTGGAGATGTTATTTGGTCTCATAAGTTAATGACCAAAAAAGTAAAGGAAGTTCTTGATATTGGTGGAATTCCTATTATGCTAGGAGGAGACCACTCAATTACTTATGCCAATGTTCGAGCCTTTGCAAAAAAATACAAAAACATTGGAATGATTCACTTTGATACTCATGCAGATTGTGCCCCTCAGGGTTTAACTGGTTTCAAGTATGATCATGGTGCTCACGTTAGGAGAATAATGGAAATGGGTTGCATGAAAGGAAAAAACTATTCACTTGTAGGTCCTCGTGGTTATTGGCCTGGACCTGACCTATACAAATGGATGTCAGACACTGACTTTCAATGGTTTACTATGCTTGATGTTGAGGAATTAGGAATTGATATGATTGCAAAGGAAATTGCAGATAGAGCAAACGACGGAACAGATGCAGTTTATCTAACTTGGGATATAGACTCTTTTGATCCTGCTTATGCACCTGGCACAGGAGAACCAGAGCCCAACGGTCTTACTTCAAGAGAAGGAATGAGAATGGTTCGATTATTATCCACTTCATTTGATCCAGATAGATTTGCAATGGATCTAGTTGAAGTAGCACCTGCTTATGATGTAAGTGATGCAAGCTCTTACAATGGTGGAATTACTTCAGGTCTTGCACAAAGACTAATCATTGAGCTTTTGGCAGGATTATCTCTTACAAAGAGAGGACAAAAAGAAGGCAAGCCAGTTAGACCACATGCTTATCGTGGAACAGGAAACACATACGACTTTGGAAACGGTCCACATTCCAAAATTCCAAAAAGAGATTGATTCACATCAAGGCCTTAGTCAAGGGCGAGGCCGATATGCCACCTTCCACCAAAATTTTTGAATACGATTCGGATTCAGAAAATATTTTTTTCCTCGGTGTAGAAGGTATTAAAAATCGTCTCTCACAGAATTTGAGAATTAACATTAACGAAACTATGATGTTGTATGCGGGACTAATTGCTAGTGAAATTCGATTAGGTAAATCAATTCCTGAAATAAAAGAAATGGCAAAATCTTTCCTATCTGCTAAAAAAGTAATGATAGGTGTTCCTGAATCAATGAGAAAAGTTGTCTTTGAAGCAAAAATTGATGATAAACAAAAACAGATAATCACACTCAACGAGCCAATTCCAACAACAGATTACATTTTAGTGTCAAAAGGAGATTGAAATGTTCGAACAAATCCTAGAACAAATTCAAACAATGACACCTACTTTAATTTTGACACTTGGATTAGTAATTGGTCTTCAACACGCCTTTGAACCAGATCATGTTGCAGCACTAAGTACCCAATTATCTAAACAGAAACAAGGTTCACAAACTTTCAAACAAATTGTAAAAGAAGGATCTTTCAAATCATCAATTTTAGGAGTTTTTTGGGGCGCTGGTCATACAACCTCATTAGTAATAATGGGCTTGTTGATGTTTGTCTTAGCAATTAACATTCCAGCAAATGTATTCCTGGGTCTTGAATTTTTAGTTGGAATTATGTTAGTTTATCTTGCATTTACGATGTTTTCTAACAAAAAAATATTCCAAATATTACACATACATCCACATGCACACGAAAATGGTACTGTTCACACACATCCACATGAACATAATGGTGAACACAAACACTCACACAAATCATATCTTATAGGATGTATTCATGGACTAGCCGGTAGTGGTGCATTAGTAGTTCTCACAGCAAGTACACTTGGAAATATTGAAACTGTTCTAAGCTTTATCCTCATCTTTGGATTTGGTTCTCTTCTTGGAATGGTACTAGTGAGCAACTTGATTGGTTTACCGTTTGCTTTCACAAACAAAATTGGCTCTGCAAATAAAATTTTCAAATATGTTGCAGGAGGGGCAAGTTTACTTATAGGTGCAAATATTGTTTATGAAATAGGTATAGTCGAAAATCTTTTTGGTATCTAAAATTAGAATTGAATACAAATGTCAATTAATGTATACGTGGATGGCGCAGGTGGAGAAAATTCTGGTTATGGATTTTATGTTAAAGAAACTGGAGATTCTTTTTACGAAAAAAAACCAAACATCACAAATAATCAAGCAGAATATCTTGCAATAATTTCTGCGTTAAAAAAATTTGCCGAAGCACCAGATGAAATTACAATTTTTAGTGATTCAAAAAATACTGTATCTCAACTAAATCATGAATATGCCATCAATAATGAGCAGCTAAGAACTCTTGCAAGAGAAGCATGGGAGCTGATAGCAAAAAACTCCAAAATAAAAATCACTTGGATTCCTAGAAAAGAAAATCTTGCAGGTAAAATGCTCGGTAGTTAATCAAAATTTTAAAATTTTTCCCAAATTCAACTTTCATGAAAGCTTTTTTATAGAAATTGTTATGATTATTGTTCATTAAAATGGCTGAATCTGTTTTTCTTTCTCCAAAATCTATCGCAATCATTGGGGCTTCTGACAAAAGAGGCAGTGTCGGACGAACCATAACATCAAACATTATGAATGGATTCAAAGGAACAGTTTTTCCTATCAGTCCATCAAGACCACAAGTCTTCTACAAAAAAGCGTACAAATCTGTTCTTGATGTACCAAAACCAATTGACCTTGCAGTGATTGTAACAAAAAATACCATTGTACCAATAGTTTTGGAAGAGTGTGGTAAGAAAAAAGTAAAAGGAGCAATTATTATCACTGCAGGATTTAAGGAAGTAGATGAAGAAGGAGCAAAATTAGAACAGCGTCTTAAAGATATTTCAAAAAAATACAATATCAAGATTATTGGTCCAAACTGTCTTGGAGTAATGAATCTTGATCCTAAAACAATGATGAATTCAACATTCCTAAAAATTACACCAAAGTCTGGTCAAATTGCTCTTGTATCCCAAAGCGGTGCAATATGTGCAGCACTTTGTGAAGATGCTAGTGCACAAGGCATTGGTTTTTCCGCTGTGGTAAGTATGGGAAACAAAGCTGCAATGAGTGAAATTGATATTCTAAATATGTTAGCTAATCATAAACAGACCAAAGTCATCGTAATGTATCTTGAAGACATGGGTGATGGGAAAGAATTTCTAAAGGTTTGTAAAAACATTACATGGAAATTAAAAAAACCTGTTCTAGTTCTAAAATCTGGTCGAAGTCCAGAAGGTGCTAAAGCTGCAATGTCTCATACAGGAGCTCTTATGGGTTCAGATGAAATCTATGATGCAGTACTAAAACAATCTGGTGCAATCCGAGTTGATACAATGGAAGAACTATTTGATTATGCAACTGCATTTTCTAAACAACCTATTCCCACTAAAGGAGGTCTAGTAATTGTCTCAAATGCAGGAGGCCCAGCTATCATTTCAACTGACGCATGTTCAAAACTTGGAATCAAAATGGCAAAAATTGACAGTATTAGACCAAAGATTGATGCAGTAATTCCACCTTGGGGAAGCTCAAGAAATCCCGTTGATATTGTTGGAGATGCAGATTTTAATCGATTCAATAACGTTTTGGATCATGTTTTGACTCATCCAAATGTTGGTTCTGTTATCACTATGTGTACTCCATCTGGAACTCTAGATTATGATAAACTAGCTGAAGTAATTGTAGCAATGTCAAAAAAATACAAAAAAACAATGCTTGCAAGTTTGATGGGTCTAGATGAAGGAATCACTAATCGTGAAATTCTTGCTGCTGGAGGAATTCCATATTATACTTACGCTGAGGGTGCCATAAGGACACTCGATGCTATGCTCAGATTTGCAAAATGGACTTCATCTTCACCCGGAAAAATTTTAAAATTAAAAGTTAACAAAGCAAAAGCAAAGACAATTTTTGATAAAGTCAAGAGAGAAGGGAGGCCTAACCTTCTTGAAGAAGAAGGCCAGGAAGTTTTACGAGCTTATGGATTCCCATTACCAAAGAGTACTCTAGCAAAAACTGAAAATGATGCAGGCAAAATTGCCAAAAAAATTGGTTATCCTGTGGTAATGAAGATTACCTCACCACAAATTATTCACAAATCTGATGCAGGTGGTGTAAAAGTTAATCTAAAAAATGACAAAGAAGTAAAAGCAGCCTTTAAGACGATTGTAACAAATGCAAAAAAATACAACAAAAAAGCTGAGATTAAAGGAGTTTTAATTGTTGAAATGATCAAGGGAGGAAAGGAGATGATCATTGGATCAAAACTTGAACCAGGAATGGGACCAGTGAT
>CAWTZT010000111.1:0-3083 GCA_963919845.1 Thaumarchaeota archaeon CSP1-1 | reverse complement strand
ACCAGTAAGCTGGTCAAAAACTTCCACTATCTGTCCTACACCTGTAGCACCGATTGGATGTCCCTTAGATTTTAGTCCTCCAGAAGGATTAATCGGTATTTCACCATTTCTCTTAGTTTGTCCTTCCCGAACTGCATCAACACCTTTTCCTTTTTCAAAGAAACCAAGATCTTCAGTATCGATAACTTCAGCAATTGTAAAACAATCATGGACCTCAGCAAAATCAATGTCTTTAGGTGTAATTCCTGCCATCTTGTATGCTGCCTCTGCTGCAATCTTTGTACTTGGTATTGTTGTCAGATGTTGTCTACCTTGTAGTGCTGCAGGAGAACCACCCCTGCCTGATCCTATTACTTGAATGTAGTCTTTTGTGTGGTCTTTAGCAAATTTTTCGCTACAAATCACAACAGAACTTGCACCATCAGAGAATGGACAACAGTCATAGAGTTTAAGCGGACTTGCAACCACTGCTGAATTCATTACATCATCAACCGTAATTTTTTTTCGTAGGTGTGCTTTGGGATTTAATAAACCATTTTCATGGTTCTTTACTGCAACCATTGCAAAATCTTCTTCTGTTGCTTTGAACTCAGTCAAATATGCACGTGCCATTGATGCAAATAATCCTGGAAACGATGCACCAGATTGTCCTTCATAAAAGAAATCAGAACAATAGGAAAAATAAGTTGTCGTCCATTCTGTTCCAGTTTGTGTTATTTTTTCTACACCAGTAACTAAAACTACGTCATAAAATCCAGCTGCAACATTTGCATATGCTTCTCTAAATGAAACTGATCCACTACCACATGCAGATTCAATTGATAAGGATGGTCTCTCTGGGATTCCAAGATTAGTCATTACTACAGGACCCAAGTGAACTTGTTTGTCAGCTACTCCAAAAACATTTGAAATGTATCCTGCTTTGATTTCTTTAGGTATAATTCCTGCACTTTGTATAGCATCAGCAGATGCTTGAACGGTAAGATCTGAAATACTATCTTCTAGTTTTCCATATTTTGTACTTCCTGCACCGATAACACAAACTTTTTCCACAAATGTTGCTGACAAGAATCCCTATAAAAATTGTTCAATGGATTTGATTAAGGAAAACAATTTAGTATCAATATGGTTTTCCAAAAAATTTCCACTCAAGTTGTTCAAACAAAAACTAAAAGTTTGAGAAATATTGTAAGACCAACAAAAAGAAAAATTTTTCTATTCAAAAACGAAATTAATCAATATTTTGATAACAATGGTTACCTTTCTTGGTCTGCAAAGAAAAAAATGTATATTATTTTAGGCACAAATTCACCAAGAAATGGTTTAGTTGAATGTCCAGAATGTCATTTAGGGCAGCTTATGGTAATTAGATCCAACAAGACAAAGAAGCGATTTATTGGTTGCTCAAATTATTATAATGGCTGTAAGGCCTCATCTCCTCTTTTACAAAAGGCAAAGCTTAGAGCAACAAAAATTCAATGCAAGTCTTGTTATTGGCCTGTAATGGTATATCGATATTCAAGAAAACAAAAATGGATAAGAAAATGTACAAACATAAATTGTAAAGATAGACTTGCTAAATCCTAAAATTCTGATAAAGATCTATCCGTCTATTTTTTAAAAGGGGCAATTTCTTTCTTGTTTGTTTTACTTTATCAAGTGATATGTTAACATAGCCAATTCCTTGTCGTTTTTTCATATCAAGTAATATTTTTCCAAAAGGATCAACTACCAAACTTCTTCCACAGTAAATATTACCTACTTGATCAGGTGAGATGACATAACATCCGTTTTCAATAGCACGAGTTTTGTTAATGGTAATCCAATGTTCCTCTTTCATCTTTCCTTTAACCCAAGCTGATGGTGCAACCAATATTTCAGAACCTGCAGAAGCAAGAATTCTTGACATCTCAGGAAATCTTAAATCATAACAGATTAGCATGCCAAGTTTTCCAATAGTTGTTTTAGAAGGCAAAATAATTTTTGTACCTTGAATCATTTTATCGGATTCTCTGAAACCTAGAGCATCATAAAGGTGAATTTTTCTATAGGTAGAGATTACCTTGCCTGATTTATTAATTAAAAATGATGAATCATAAACACGATTCTTTTTTTTACTTTTTTCATAAAATGTTCCAACAACTTGAATGTTATTTTCTTTTGCACATTTTTGAATTTCTGAAACAAATTTTCCATTAATTTTTTCTGCTAATCTTGCAAGTTCACTAGAAGTTTGTGAGGAAGTCGTGTAAAACATCATAAATTCTGGAAATGCACAAAGTTCTGCTCCTTTAGTTGATGCTTTTTCTATGAAATTAAGAATTCGTGAAAGATTTTGATTTTTGTCAGTTGATGCTTTGAATTGTACAATTGCAATCTTTGACATGAATTATATTAATTACAATAAAATAAAAAGATAGATTAAAGTTTGTTTCCTGCCATATACCAATTTTCTTTTGGATTTTCTTCGAAAACCACAATTACATGATTTTCTTTAGTTTTTAGAATGTCTACTGCAGATTTTGTAATTGCTTTTGCAAAATCTTCTTTTTGAATGTCTGTTCTGCCAGGATAAAGTGACACTGTAATTAGAGGCATGAATATTTTTTAATGAAGTTTGATTTAATCTTTGATAAAATTATTTGACTACTACTTTGCCCACCATCCATGGGTGAACCATGCAAAAGTAATCATATTTTCCAGAATTATCAAATGTTACATCAAATGCTTTTCCTGCCATTAGTAAACTGCTATCAAAGTTTCCATCTGGTCCACCAGCTGGCTTACCGCTAGTAACTGTGTGAGCTGCTGTGTCATCATTTGACCAAGAAATTGTATCACCGACATTTATTGTAAGAGAACTTGGTATAAAGCAAGAATCAGTTTCCTCACAACCTGGAACTGATGTTCCAGTTGGCATTGAAACAGTTACTGTTTTTGGACCTGAAGTCATTGCTGGAACGTCTTCAACTTTAGGAGGTGTTACTGTAACACTTGATGGTTGATCCATTGAACCTTGTCTTTGTTCTTCCATAATTTGATCCATTGTTTTTTGTGTTTGTTGTGCTTTTTCTTGTGCCATT
>CAWTZT010000110.1:0-11104 GCA_963919845.1 Thaumarchaeota archaeon CSP1-1 | reverse complement strand
GGCGTCATGTATGGTGGCAACGTTGGTCTTGGATACTTGAATGCAGTCTCTAGTGGATCTGCTATTGTAATGAGGTTTACCATGTTAAACAGCGGTAATGACATTCCAACTAGTACTCCACCAAATAGTATCAGAGAGTGCTTGTTCTTCTTTGTAGCCCAATATGCCAAATCAAGCAATATCGCCGATGGGATCCATATTGGTGTAACTATAAAGTCATATGGATATCCAAGTGAAAACCATGCACCTTTTGCAACCCACGTATACACTGTCATGATTAACGCATAGTATGTCGCTGTTCCCACAACACCTGTAAACGTAAGATAGTAAACTGCACCTACGGTTAACATTAGAGTTTGTGAAATAGAGAATACAACGAATGAAGTCCATGCCCAATCAGTGTAGAAGATATAGTCTCCAGCATTAATTGTAAGTAAGGTTGAATTTACTGCAACTACTATTATGAATAAGTAGTGAGTACATCGTCTCAGCCAAACCATTATGCTGTAGATAATACGGTCAGTATATAAAATTTTAGCGATTATTTTTGATCGCTATAATAAGAATATTGAAAAATAGATAGAAAAAAGTTAGATTTTCGGTTTTCTTACCAACCGACGTAAAGCGATATGAAGAGGGTTCCTACAGTCATTCCAGCAATTACAGATGCTACCAAAACATTGCTATTCTTTTGGGTACCCTCCTGACTTACTTTAACACAGAAGATGTATCCTAACCCTATGATTATCGACAGCACAATGAATGCAAAGTGACCACTGTTGGTTGGATATGCCCATGGATAATAGAAGTATCCTGCAGCAGTACCACCAAAGGTAGCTAACCATGCTGCGATGGCTGAAAGAGTAATCATTCCAGTCATGTTTTCGACGCGTTTGCCAATCATTCGTTCGACGTCTGCGCTTCCTGCGCCTCCACCGCCTGCTGAACCAAATCCCTTCGGTAAAGTCATTTGCGTATTGATTATTCAAAATCCTATTAAGTCTTTCCTAAAAACTCAGCATAGCTCGATCTTTGTTTTTATATAAAAAGAGAAAAAATGTGCAATTTTTGCACGTTTTGATTATGGGATTGATCTGCTGTACAGTTTGCCTTCTAGGGCCATCTTGTACATCTCTGCAATGTATGGGTTCTCACCAGGTGTTTCTGCACCAAGTTCAACCAGTCTTGCATATACTCTTACGACATATGCGAGAGCGCCAATAAATGCCACAACTACACCCATGTTAAACATCCAGTGGTTGGGCACGGCAAAGATTTCCTCGACAAACCAGAAGTGCCACATCTCATTGATTCCAATTGTGAACATGGTTGCTAGATAACCAAGAATGGTCATCTTCAGTCCAGTGTTCATAGAGTTGTTTGGACCTCTGAGAATTGGTATTTTTCTATCATAAATTGCAGCTGCACCCCATCCTAGTGGTAGAGCCACAAAGTGACTGTATAACCACCAGTGAGCTGGTGTGAATGCACTATCTCTGATAGAAGTTTGATGTAGAGAACCGTCAACGAAGTTATCAACTTCAACGGAAGCAGCAACAGATCCCATAGCAATGATGATGAGCCAGACCTTTTTCAGTCTCTGAATCTCAACTTCTTTTGGGATTAATGCCGGCATTTGTGCCATGTATTACATAATTCATCATTCACATATAAGGTCTGAGTAATAATAATCAAGATTTTCTTGAAATTTTTTGAATAATTGATAAGAAATTATTATAAAAATTTTATAAAAAATTTTAAAAAATTGTAAGATTTATACTCGAATCTAAACCAGTCTTGATGTTATACATTAAAGCTCAACATTGAGCATGATTCCAGAGCGATCATTCTTACGGTAAAACATATATCATTCTTTGTTGGCTCAATTTGTAATTAAGTGATAGATATGGTCGATAAGAGAATAATTATAGTCGGGCTAGGTTTTCTGATGGCATTTGGTACTCTCGGATTTAATTGGGTAGAAATGATACTCCCATCAGCTGAAGCACACGGCGTTCAGGCACAACTCCAGAGTCGTTTTATCAGAATAGAAGATGAAACCTTTAACAGACAATCACTACAGACTGGTGAGACATTATGTCTATCAGGCCAGCTTGTGAGTTTGGTAGAAAGAAACCTCCGTGGATGGATTTCAATCTTTTCAGAATCAACAAATGCAGGTAACAGATGGGAGATACAAACACGAGATCCACCTGGAAATGTCATTGACATTGAAGGAAACTCAGTAATTCCATACCAAATTTGTGCAATGGCTCTTGAACCAGGTGTATACCATGTTCATACACAGCTTAACGTTGCTAATGTAGGTCCTGGTCTTGGTCCTGGACAAACGGTTGTTGTAGACGGTGAATTTATCATCAAACCAATTCCATACATCAATATTGCATACCAATCAATAATAATTGGAGTTGCTTATGTCATAACTTTCGCAACACGACCCTGGCAAGTAATCTAAAAACAACTTAACCTCCATTTTTCATTTTTATTTAAAATATGTTTAAGTAACCAATCAAAATCTTATTTTCTAGCACATTTATGAAATAATATTAAAATAAGTCTTGGTTTCAAAATTCAATTTCTCAATATCTATGAAAGTTATTTCAAAGGAAAGGTGGAAAATGAAGGAAGAGAGTATACAATCAATATTCAAAATGAAAGAAGAGGCAAGTCCACAAACTTCCATTTTCTGTAAATTCAAAAAAAGAAAGGATGCTAATAAGACTCACAGGACCTGGGGATATTTTTATCGAGGATTATCTGCCGTTTAAGGGAGAATCAGAATGGCTTGAAATTGACTCTGATGAAATTACTTTTTACATTGCTGATCATCAGGACCAGTTTGATATCCTTGAGGTGGTCTATCAATAATTCAAATTTTCATAGAAAGGACTTTAAGTAATTTGGAGTGAGTTTGAGCATGTTTTGGCCTGGGATGGGAGATCCTGTAAAACGAAAAAAAACAATAAAGTTCCTTCTAATCCTTACAGGTGTTGGAGCAGTTGCGGCAAGTGCATCCGTTGCAGTTCAGTCGGTAATTAACACAGATAATCCCCTCAAGGATTGTATTGATGATAGAGATACGCCTTTCAAAATTTCTGTAACACTTGAATTATTTATTGATGGTCAAAAGGCCAATATTCCTGCAAATATTGGGATAGTGAATGGTTGCACACATTCTCTTTACACATTAACAAATGATGGAACCATCTATGCTGAATGGGAAGAAGAATATCCATTTGAGATAGGCCACTTTTTGTGGACTTGGACAACTTATCATGAAGGTGGTTTTCCTATGAGGGATGTGGACCAAGGCAAATCAAGAATTCTAGTAAATGGCATTGAATCCACCAATTACCTCAGTGAGCCTTTGGTAGATGGAGCTAGCTATAAAGCAGAATTTACATCAAAGGGATATGACGTATCCAAAGATACGGACTTTTTACCACCTGATAAGTAGAGTTGAATTATCTCATCGATGATTTCAGGAAAAATAATGAAAAGAATTGAAAGATTAGATTTACCAGTACTTTCCGTTGTCAGGTATTAGACCGATTCCTTCTTTCTCAAAGTGACGGTCTAGTTCATCAACCCATTTCTCACGGTTGTCCTTGTATCCCCATCCGTGAACTCTTAACCAGAATCCAATTAGGGATAAGAGGAATACTGTGAACATGATAGTTCCGAATATGTATATCATAACGTCATAAAACAATGGATCATAGTTTGGTCCTAGTTGTAATGTAACGGATGACAAAAAGTTAAGCACTGTGCCCAGTATCGGAACCATTGACTAACTGAACTACAAATGTGCGATATATACATTTCTGTTACAATCAAATCAAAAGAGATCATTAGTTATGTCTAAAAACTAATTTTTAACAAAATAAGAAAAAGAAGATTGGTTTAACCTCTTCCTTGTGCTGCGTATTTTCCTTGTTTTCCTTTATAGAAGAGTACTCCGGCAATTCCGCCAAAGATTGCAGCTGATATCACTAACGAACCTACTATACCATCTGCTGAAAAGTATGGTGTTCCTGAACCAGTAGCGGGGTTTTCTGCAGCAATTTTTACTTTCAATTTTGCTAGCGCGAGTGTTTCTTCAAGTGTAGCTGGTTCAGACGTGACAGATCCCCCGTATTGGGCATATGCTGAACCTGCAATTCCAGAATAACCGATTACATATACGGCGAGGATGCTTGCAATTAGTATTGGTTTATTCATATCTTTAACCTGTTGAAGAAAGACCCACAGTTGCTATTTAACTTTATTCTTGATACCAACTTTGAAAATTAACCTGTTGGATTTGAAGTAACGTTTAAGTTTGTTCTACAGGCATCGCATGCCATGGGTCGTCTTCACACACACAATCACGGAAAATCTCACTCTACTAGACCAATTACATTAAAGAAACCATCGTGGATTACCCAAACTCCTAAAGAAATTGAAGAAATAATTACAAAATATGGAAAAGAAGGTCTAACTTCTAGTCAAATTGGAATTAAGCTAAGAGATCAGCATGCAATTCCACTTGTCAAGCCAATTATTAACAAAGGAATAACTCAGGTTTTAGATGAAAATAATTTGAAATCTGATCTTCCAGAAGATCTTGCAAACATAGTCAACAAATCTGTTGGTTTGCAAAAACACCTTAAGAAAAATAAATCCGATCGGAGAAATAATAGATCCCTAGAATTGATTGAAGCCAAAGTACACAGACTTACAGTATATTATAAGAAAATTGGAAGAATTCCTAAAAATTGGAAATATAAGTCCGTTGTCGCTCAACTTGAGTGATGGAAAAAAATTTTGAAAAAGCATTATCGTTTTTTGAAGAAAAAATAAAGGAGATCATTAAATCTGGAAAGAAAATTTCAGTAATAACTCATTTAGATTGTGATGGAATAACTTCTGGAAGCATTATTACCAAAGCCCTAATTCGTTCTGGTGCCAAATGCACGGTTAGAACAGAAAAGGAATTCAATAAATCTCTTATTGAAAAATTACAAAATGATGCTAGAGACTTTCACATCATTACTGATTTGGGAGGAGGTTTTGCAAAGGATATTGATGAGAAACTAGGAGATAATTGGTTTGTTCTTGATCATCATCAAATTCCTGATGAGGAGTTTGATAATGAGAGAGTAATCAATGCGTGGAAATATGGAATTGATGGAGGAAATCAAATTTCCGCTGGAGGAATGACATTTGAAGCTGCAAAAGCACTTGATGAAAAAAATATTGACCTTGCAGGAATATCGGTTGTTTCTGCACTTGGGGATAGACAGGATCAGGGAGAAAAAAAATCATTTATTGGAATCAATTCTGAGATTGCATCTACTGCAAAAAATCTTGGTCAGATAGAAATTGACTTGGACTTGTTATTAGTTGGAAGAGAGACAAGACCTCTCCCAGATGCACTAGCATTTACTTCCCAACCTTTCATAGAGGGACTCACATGGAATAGAGATGCATGTTTGGCTTTGCTAAATTCCTCTGGAATAAAGCTAAAGGACGGGAGTAGGTGGCGAGTTCCATCAGAGCTAAACGAAGAAGAAAAGAGAAGTGTAATTGAAGCAATTACAAAATTCACAGTTAGTAAAAATGCTACTGAGATCATGGATGAGTTAATTGGATATACTTACACTTTTCCAAAAGAAGATAGAGGTAGCTTCTTGAGAGATGGTCGAGAGTTTTCAACTATGTTAAACTCATGTGGAAGAATTAGAAAAGCTGGTGTTGGAATTGCAATCTGTATGGGAGACAGAAACAAGATGCTCAAAGAAGGAGAAAATATTCTTTCAGAATACAGAAAGATGATAAGAAATTACATGAATATACTTGGAAATGAACGATGGCGAACTAACGACACTCAAAAATTTGTCATGGTAAATGCTGAAGGAGTAGTTCCTGAAACAATGACTGGTACAATTTCTTCTTTATTAGCTGGTTCTCCAAAAAATGCTGGAAAAATCATAATATTAAGGACGAATGGGGAGGAAGGAACAATCAAATTTTCTTCAAGAAAATCGATGGGATGTAAATCTGATATTAATTTGAGTAATCTCATGAGAACTGGAGCAGAAAAGTTCAATGGAGTTGGAGGCGGTCATGATGCAGCTGCTGGAGCTAGAATAACTAAAGACAAATTGGATGGTTTCTTAGATTTTTTGGAAGAGAATGTCGCTAAGGTGCAAAGTACGGGTAACTCTTAACAACCTACCAAAAAATAAGGCAGAATCTGTACGAAAAGCACTGGAACCTGACAATGTTGATTTCCCAGAAAACTTGACTCTGCAAGTAGAAAATATTGATAACAAACTTGTTCTAAATTTTCAAAGTCAAGGTAACATGAAAAAGTTGATAGCTACTGTTGATGAAGTTCTTGAACATGTTCAAGTTTCCCTTAAAGTGATTGAGTAATGCTTGATCCCAAAATTATTCGAGAAAATCCTGATAAGATTCGAAAGATGCTCAAAGACAGAGCAGTAGAATATGACTTTGATAATCTCATAAAAAAAGAAAAGGAAAGACGTGAGCTAATAATAAAAACAGATGAGCTCAGGGAAAAAAGAAATGAGGTGTCTTTAGAAATTGGGAAACAAAAAAAAGATGGAAAAGATGCATCTTCATTTCTTGAAGAAATGAAAAAGGTTTCTCAAGAACTAGAAGCTCTTGAATCAACTCAAAATCAGGTTAATGCAGAATATTCTAAACTTGCTTTAACTTTACCCAACTTAATTCATGAATCAGTACCCATTGGTAAAGATGCAACTACAAACCAAGAATTAAGAAAATGGGGAAATACACCTCAATTTGATTTTAAAATTCAGGACCATGTTGATTTATCAATAAATTCAGATTTAGTTGATTTAGAACGGGCAGCAAAAGTTGCTGGTGCACGTTTTTATTATTTGAAAAATGATCTCGTCAGACTAAACCAAGCACTAATTCTTTATGGATTGGATTTACTCACTGAGAAAAATTACAAACTAATCCAGCCCCCATACATGATTAACCGAAGTTCTATGGAAGGTGCCATAATAGCCGAAGATTTTGAAAATGTTATTTACAAAATTGATGGAGAAGATCTTTATCTTATTGGTACATCAGAACATGCTTTGGTTGCTATGCATTCTGATGAAATTATTGAAGGTAAAGATCTACCAATTAGATATGCTGGAGTTAGTCCTTGTTTTAGAAAAGAAGCAGGAGCTCATGGGAAGGATCAGAAGGGAATTTTTCGAGTACACCAATTTGAAAAAATAGAACAATTCGTTTTTTCTAGACCTGAGGAATCTTGGAAAGAACATGATTTGATGATTACAATAGCTGAAGAATTTTATCAAAAGCTTGGAATCCCGTATAAGGTGATGCTTTTATCAAGTGCAGACATGGGAAAAATTTCTGCAAAAACATATGACATAGAAGCATGGATGGCTGGGCAAAATGCTTATCGTGAAATTGTATCTTGTTCGAACTGTTTGGATTATCAAACAAGAAGATTAAAGATAAGATTTCGTGATAAAACAAATGAGCCAACTAAATATCCTCATACTCTAAATAGTACTCTAGTTGCAACGTCTAGAACATTGGTTGCGATTTTAGAAAACTTTCAAACTAAAGATGGACATATAGCTGTTCCTGAAATCTTGCAAAAATACGTTGGAAAAAAAACTATCTAATTAGAGTACAACTTATATTCTGGCTCCAAAGGTCGGTATTAGTTGGCACGAAGAAAGACAAGAGTAAAAGACAAGTGGCGAGAAAAAAGATGGGTTACAGTTCTTGCACCAGATTCTTTTAACAATGTACCAATAGCTTATGTTCCCATAACCAATGATGAATCAGCTAAAGGACGAGTAATAGAAGTTACATTGTTTGATATACTAAAAGGTGATCCGTCTCAACATCAATTCAAAATTTACTTCCAAATTGACAAAGTAGTAGGGGACAAAGCCACCACCATTTTCAAGAGATATGAATATGCAAAGGAATTTTTGAGAAGTCTCGTTAGACGTGGTTCCTCCAAGATTACTTTTAGTTTAGATGTTAAAACAAAAGATGGATATATTTTTAGAATTAAAATAATTGCTCTGACACACAGACCGCTAAACACATCAAGAAAACATGCTTTTCGCTTAATTGCAAAAGATGTAATGGAGAAGACAATAAGTCAAATGACAATTGATCAGTTTGTTCAAGCAACTTGTTATGGAAAAGTAAACTCCGATATCATGGCAGCTGCCAAAAAAGTAATTCGAATGCGACATGTTGGTCTTGAAAAGGTAAAGTTAGTTAGAACTGCTGAAGCTGAAATTACCCTTCTTAAGGCTTAAGAAATAATTTACAAACTTTTGTAACTAAGGATATGGCTAACAAACTTGAGGTAACAGTTGAGATAATCGTTCATGCTACTGAAGACCTCAAAACGATTTTGGATGCATTTGAAAAATTATTTGAAGTTAAAGAAGAAGGATTTTCCAAGAAAAATCTTACTGGACATTTTGAAAATCCTATTACTATGCTAAACGCAAAAATTACTAAAACGAAGGCTGAAAATTTTATTAAAAAATTGGTAATGAAAATTCCTAAAGGTCAGTTAGATGAATTAATTGGAGATTTAGAAAATAGAATTCAAAATTCATCTTTACATGTGAGACTAGGAAAACAAGATCTAATTCAAGGCGTGGTTAGTTTACAGGAAAAAGATGTTATAAAACTAAAAATTTTCATGCCGATTTATCAGAAAAAAAATACTTTGAAAAATTATGCTAATCTCCTAACGGTTTCTAACTAGTTATTCGAATTTTTTTGGATACAATTTAATAATAATATTACCTAATAATTCTAGGGAATGAGGAGATAGTAGCCGCTCCAGTCTGAGCTAACGCTTTGAAGACGCCGCGACGAACCGACCCAAAACCTTATGATTAGTCTAGATTATTTTAAATAAAGTTGGTCTTGCTGGGTAGCTATGCAATCAGACTATGATGTTATTGTAGCAGGTGGAGGACTTACAGGTACAGTTGTAGCACAGTCTGTAGCCTACTATTCTAATCAAAAATTATCAATTCTGGTAATTGATCGAAGTAATCAGTTTACTCCCGGACAAAAAAGTGCAAGTGGTTGGACTTGTGGTGATGCAGTAAGCAAAGAAACCGTTGATTTTATGACAGAAAGAATCAAGGTACCATGGACTGAACCAGAAATTGAACATCATGTAAAAGGTGTTATGGCTTTTTCACCAGATAGAGAAACTTCAATTCCGTTTGATGGTGAGGGATATATGTTAAATCGACAAAAACTTCCCGAAGTTCAAAATCAAAGAGCTCAGAAAATGGGTGTGAATTTTGATTTTGAAATTAATCTTACAAGTTTACTTTATGATGGAAATAATGTTGTTGGTGTACAAGGTGTTGATAACAAAAACAAACAACCTTACAAAAAAACTTCAAAGATTGTAATTGATGCTACGGGAGTTACATCAATGCTTCGAAATCAAATTCAAAACACAACAAAAATTGAGAGAAAAGTCGATAGAAGAGACATAGAATCAACTGGAAGACACATTATGTATTTTGATAAAGGTGAGGAAGATCTTTCTGAATTTGATCCTGATTATTGTATTATTCATCTTGACCAAGACATAGCCCCAGGAGGATATGGATGGGTTTTTCCAAAAGGAGAAAACAAGGTAAACATTGGACTAGGTATTGAAAAAACTCTTTTAGATAAAAGAAACAAAAGGCTTGGGAAAAACGACAATATTACTGGACTGATAAATCAGTATGTTTCTCGAAACCGTGCAATAAAAAATCCAAGATTATCTACTGATCCAATAGACAAAAACAATGCTTCAGGAAACTTTCAAGTTTCTGTTCGAAGACAAAATGATTGTTTAGTTGCAAGTGGTTACATGTTAGTTGGAGATTCAGCATGGATGCCAAAACCACTTGATGCAGGAGGAATTGGTCCAGCACTTGTGGCAGGAACAATTATTGGAAAAGTTACGGTAGACGCAATCCAAAGTGGGGATGTATCAGAGAATGGGTTATGGAAATACAATAAGGATTTTATCAACGAATACGGCTACAAGACTGCTGGGCTTGAAGTTTTTAGAAGACTAATTCAAACTCTAACTAATGATCAAATAAGTTATGGAATGAAACACTTTTTAGGAAATATGGATGTTGAAGCAATTTCAAAAGGAGAGCATCCTGACTTTAGTGGATTAGGAAAATTAGGAATGATGATTCGGGGTGCATTAAACAAAAAGCTAGCAGAGGGTCTAAAATTTACATCGAAGATGAACGGTTGGTTGACAAAACATTATTACGATTTTCCTGAAAGCCCAGATGGATTTAAAAAATGGCACAAAGAATTGCATCAAAAATTAGATGAGGCCAATACAAGGTTGGTAGTTTATGAAAACTAGGTTCAAATTATTATAATTATACTAGATTTGGTATTGAAATCAAAATACAAAGAATATCTAAAACTAAACAAAAATCTGTTAATAGCGGCAGGTATAGATTTTATCGTTTCAGCAGCAGTGGCTCAACAATTATCTGGTCTTGAATCATATCTTAATACAACAATTACGCTTGTAGTTGACTTTGCAACATATTTTTCTGTTTTTCTTTCACTTTATTTTTTTGATAACAGAAAAAAATACAAATCAAAATCAAATAAAACAGATTGGACTTATCTCAAAGCAGATTTTGTGAAAATTATATCCTCTGTGGGAATTGGAGAGGTAGTTTATCTAACTAGTAGATGGTTTTTGCAATTTCATTTTTTAAATATAGGAATTGAAGCTTATCAAGCCTCAATTATTGCACAATTTATCGCGTTTGTATTATTTATGATAGTGACAAATATTGTTGTAAAATTCACAAAACTTTACAAGTGATTCAGTACCTATTCTATTACATCATTTCTAACTAGATAATGGGATGATTTGATAGGAATGCCTATCAAGCATCAATTCTTCGAACTCATGTGCGACTAAGGGAGATGGCTCTACATTTGGTTCTTATACTAATTACAATTGTAATTTTTTCAACAACTTCTATTGCGTATG
>CAWTZT010000109.1:0-2681 GCA_963919845.1 Thaumarchaeota archaeon CSP1-1 | reverse complement strand
TAAATGCGTATGATACAAATAACAAGATTCTTTTTTCTGAAGCCCTCAACATTGAACCACAAAATAAAAAAGAAAATTTTCAAGTCCTTTTTGGAAATAAAAATATTTACACTACAATTTACATAATTTCTCAAATAATTAATTCAGAGAATTTAAATTCACAAATTTTTGAATTAATAAATAGAAAAAACTTGATGTCATGTTCGCAACTTCCAAACAATGCCGGGCTTGTGATTAGAATTCTTTCAGACTCTATTGATGAAATTGATGATATAATATTAGATATTAGAAAACTTGTAAGAAAACTAGTTCCAAAGTCTACAATGAAAATAACTCAATAATGTTTAGAGCGTAATTTTGAATAATTTTTTGATCGCACCATTTTTTTGCTGATAGATTTTAATAATTACTCATCTTAATTTAGGGATTGAAATATCCTGATTTACTTAACGAAGATATTGCTCGTATAGGGGTACAATATACTCGAAAGTACAACTTGCTTTCTGGTAGATTGATTACAGATGTAATCAAAACCTCACTTGGTCCTCGGGGATTAGACAAGGTGTATATCGATATTCAAGGAGATGATATGATTACAAAGCATGGGGGTGCGTTTCTAAGAAAGGTAGATGTAGGCCAACCTGCTGCCAAGGCTGTAATTGATGGTGCAAATACTGTAGATACTCACGTTGGGGATGGTACCATATCGGTTGCAGTTTTGATTGGAGCTTTAATTAAACAAGCAGAAGATTTGCTTGAAAAAAAAATCCCACCAGCAGTAATAGTTCGTGGATATAACAAAGCTGCAGAAATTGCTCAAGAGATTTTGTGGCAAATTGCTCAAAAATCAAATCCATCTGATCGAAAGATCTTACATAATCTTGCAATTAGTTGTTTAAAAGGAAAAGCAATTTTTAACATGTCAGCAGATGAAGTTCCCTTTGCAAATCTGGTAGTTGATGCGATTTGTACAATAACTGATTTTGAAAAAAACAAGCTTGATGTTGATGATATAAAAATTGAACAAAAACTTGGTAACATGTCAGAGATTAAGCTTGTCAAAGGAATCATAATTGATAAAACAATTGACAACTATGCAATGCCGACTTCAATTGAAAACGCAAAAATTCTTCTGACAAATGACTTTTTAGAAAACATGCGACCCAAAACTGAAGATCAAATAACTATTACTACACCTGAACAGATGAGTCTGTTTCATAAAGAAATAGCCAACAACATTATTTCTAAAGTAAAAAAAATTGTAGAGTGTGGTGCAAACGTGGTTATTTCTAGAAAAGGAATTGACAATATTGCTCAGGAAGCACTAGCAAAGGCTGGAATCATTTCTATGCGTAGGGTCAAATCAAATGATTTATGGTGGGTTGAAAAGGCAACAGGAGCAAAGACATGCAAGAGTTTAGAGGACATTTCTCTAGATGATTTGGGTCATGCAAAAAAGGTTTATCAAAAAATGGTAGGAGATGATAAAATGGTATTTGTTGATGGATGTTCAAATCCAAAGTCTGTTACACTTTTACTTCGAGCTAATTCTTTTCGCTATCTTGATGAATTCCATCGTACTGCTTTGAATGCAATTTATGTTCTACGCGATTTTATTGAGAAACCGTTTATTGTAAGGGGAGGAGGAGCTCCAGAAGCAATTATTGCAAGAAAGATTAGAGAAAAATCTTATGAAATTGAAGGACGTGAACAATTAGTTGTTGAAAAATTTGCAGATGCTATAGAAGAAATTCCAATTACATTAGCAAGAAATGCTGGAATGGATCCAATTGATACTCTTACAGAATTACGAAGTAAACATGCCAAATTTACAAACGGCAAGTTCAGATGGTTTGGTATAGATTCTGCTAAAAGGATGGTTAATGAAACTAATTCAAATGTTATTGAGCCTGTAGTAGTTAAAGAACAGATTATCAAGACTGCCGTTGAGGTAACAAACATGATATTGAATGTGGATGATGTCTTTATGAGGGATGAAATTGACAATACCCATTGCCATATAGACGGCACAGTTCATGCTCACAAAGATGGAGGCAAATCCCATAACCACTTTGAGCAAGAAGGATTAGAACAAAGACAAATGCACCATTATTATTGAAATCCTACGGTTTTGGAGGATTAAATTTGTAAAACTCTTGTTCTTCTTCAGTTTCTTCAGATTTTATCTCGCTTTCGTTTTCAATTTCTTCTTGACTTTCTGAATCATCAGAAGAATCAAACGCAAAGAAAATTACATTAATCATTACAAACATAATTAAAATAATCATCAATCTTGTTTTCATTGATAATTTTTTTCGTTCTGGTTTTTCTTTACGCCCCACAATAAAAGATAATTTAAGCGCCTATTTTTCTCTATCGAAACTAATCTAAAGTAATTTTCAAAAGTATCAATATTCCACCAAGTTCTGCAATTGTTACACCTAACATGTATGGAAAGACTTCGTGAGAAAAGAGTTGTTCCATTGAAAAATAAGCAAATGCTCCTATGATGTTATGTAAGAAAAGCATCCCTGCAAAAATAATCATTCCCAAAGGCAATTGCGCTTTTGTTTTAGAATACATCTTTCCAAAACATACCATAAGAATACCAAGTACAATCATGTTAGCTATAGAAAATCCTGATAGAATGGCAGAAGTAGGTTCCATTTAGAAATTTGCAC
>CAWTZT010000108.1:0-2976 GCA_963919845.1 Thaumarchaeota archaeon CSP1-1 | reverse complement strand
AAATTTAGAATCCATCTTGGAAGCTTTGTCATAGAAAATTTTTGCTAAATCATATTGGTTAATGTGAAAATGAAAATTTCCAATTAATGTTTCAGTCTGTTTGTTAGTTGGTATGGGATTTTTTTGATTTGATGGTTTTGCTAACAAACTTGCACGAACTTTTAACATACTTTCAATCTTTTTTTTAATGTCTGAAGGAATTTCTAATTGATTTTTTGAATCAATTTTTAAATCCACTTTTTGTTCTGTTAAAAGACGTGTAAGGAGTCCATCAATTAAAGTGAGTTTATTTTGGTCTACGTTATAACTAATTGCCATTCCTACTCTCTTAAGCCACTTGTAAATTTCTAATATCGTAATGTCTGGTCAAAATATCCAGACACCGCTTTATATCGCAAAATTCACTAAAAAAACTTGTTTGAAGGTAGGAATAATTCTAGTATTGGTTATCGCTAGTATTTTAACAACTAGTTTATCTTATGCACAATTAGATAGTCCTCAATTTGGAATAAGATTTCTTCCCACTCTCTTAATTGAAGATAAAGAAGGAATCATTCAGGTATATGCAAAGCAAGGAAATGTTCTTATTCCAAAAAAAATTGATGGTTTGACTGTTACTAGTTTAGATTCATCAATAATCAGAGTACTGAGGATATACGATAGTGATTCAAGTTTCGTATCTGATGTAACAGTAAAAGCTGTCAAAACTGGTTCATCAAAATTGTTTCTTGCAGCACCAGGTTTTACTCCCATTGAATTACCCGTAACAGTTTATGGAAATAAGCTAAATAAAGAACAACTTCTCGTAAAAGCAACTCCGGATGCATTTTCGCCTAATGGTCCCTACCGTGGAGTAATCTCTGTTGAACTTGCTGACGTAGATGGTTTTCCTATACTAGCAATTGAAGATATTTCCGTTTCATTGACTGTTTCAAATAACATTATGGATATTTTTCAAAAAAATTTAGTAATCAAAAAGGGTGCGTATTTTACTGGTACACAATTTACGATAAAAGATTCTGGTAGAACAACAATATACGCATCTGGTCAAGGATTGGAAGGTAAAAGTAACGAGATTAACGTAGGTGAAGAGACTACTGATCTAACATTAGAATTGTTTACATTTCCTAAAAGAATCAATATATCATCTGAAGGAACCATAGGGCACATTATAGCTGTATTACATGATATAGATGAGGAAAGTGATGACATCAATGATAGCACTTGTAATTGGATTCCTGATTCAGACGGTGATGATAACAATATTAGTTCATCAGCTGACGATGATAATGATGATGACTGTAGAGTTGTTCTAGCAAAAAAAGATATTCAAGTAAAATACAAGGTAACTAATTCAATTTTTGATAATTCAAACATTAGTGGAAATGCAGAAATTGGTGAAAGCACAGGAGTTTTTACAATCAAGAAAGGCAGTTACTGGGGTCATACTACTTTTAAATTACTTGGGGGGGATGAAACATTTACTGGAACTTATGACGTTACCATTAGTTCTGGTGATCCAATTGCTCTCGTCACGTCTCCTGTTGAAGCAGTTTTTGATGAAAATCAAAAACAAGAAGGAGATAAATTCGTATTGTTAGACACCATTCCAATTTTTGCTTCTGGTAATAAGGAATTAATCGGAGTTGTACATCTTGAAGATGAGGATAATTATCCAATAGTTGCTGATGAAAATCTTATAGTAAGAATAGATTCTACTGATAAAGAGTTCGTTTCAGTAGATCCATTAACAATTAGAACAGGGTCTGGCTCTGCTTTAGTATATGCTACAGTAGGTCACAGTGCTCCAAGTAGTGAATTTGATCAAGTTGAATTAAATGCAGCAGTAGAGGTTAATTCAGCAAATCCTCAGCTTGTCGAAACACTGATGTTTGGTCCTAAAGAAAATTCACTTTCATTAGTAGCTGAACCTCTAATTTCAAAAATTCTTACAAACACTGAATTTCCTATTGTTCTTTATATGAAAGATGGTAGTGTTGTTACTAAATTTCCACAAAGCTCAGTGGTCTTTGTAACTCCAAGTGATATTATTGAAGTAGAACAAAAACAAATTACTAGAGGAGATGATTTGGTGATGTTAAATTCAAAAACAATTGGAAAAGGTTCTGAAAATTTAAAATTTACTTTAGATGATTTTAATGCAGAACTTACAATTGATAGTTTATCAGTAAAACCAGCCAACATACAAATTGATCATTCAGAAACAATTCTTTCTGGAATAAATGACGTTTTTTCATTACAACTATTAAACTCACAAGGTTTTCCAATTTTTGCAATTCATGATACTGAAATAACATTAATAGCAAAAGATGAATCATTAATTCAAATTCCTAAAACGGTGACGGTCAAAAAAGGAGAATACTTTACTCTCTTTGATGCGGCTCCTAAAAAAAGTGGTTTCACTGAAATATCAGCTTTAAGTGAAGGAATCCCACTAAAATCAATTACAATTGAGATAAAAGATCTAACTCCCAAAATAGAAATCACTACGCCGACAATTGTCGAAAAGGGTGAATCATTTATTGCAAAGATTGTTGTTAGCCAAGAAAACGTTACTCTAAAAGATTTGAATGTAAACTGGAAAGTTGATGGTGGAATAGTTCAACTTTCTGATGTTAAAACTAATTCTGCTGGAGAGGCAATTGTGTCTATAATATCAACAGGAGATCAAAAAGTAAACATTGCTGCAAGTGTTTCTGGAACCTATTATCCTACAAGTAAAATTTCTAAAACAGTACAAATCAATTCAACTTCTGACTTTTTAGCATTTGCAGAGGGTGGTCAAGGAATGCAGAATTTTGAAAAATTTGAAATTGCAGGAATTGATCCAGTAATTATTCTAATACCCGTAGCGATTGGTGTGGTTGGATATATGTTGAAAAAACAAGGCATGTTTAAGATTAGGAATCAGCCCGTAGAAGTTCAAACAGCCTAAAAAAATCGTATGTTCAGTTT
>CAWTZT010000107.1:0-4233 GCA_963919845.1 Thaumarchaeota archaeon CSP1-1 | reverse complement strand
CTACTGAAACAACAAAACCTACTGAAACAACAAAACCTACTGAAACAACAAAACCTACTGAAACAACAAAACCTACTGAAACAACAAAACCTACTGAAACAACAAAACCTACTGAAACAACAAAACCTACTGAAACAACAAAACCTACTGAAACAACACAATCTTCACAGAACAGGGATACCATATACATTGGTAAGAAACCACTAATGGCTTATGTTACATCAACTTTGATTCAGTTGGCTAACATACCATCCGTTCATATCAAAGCAAGAGGAATGAGTATTGGAAGAGCAGTAGACGTAGCACAAATTATCTCAAGAAAGTCAGAACAAGCTGGATATGAAATTGGGGGTATCGAAATTGGCTCTGAAACACTTGAGTCAAGGGACGGAAAAACAAGAAATGTATCCACAATTGATATTCAAGTAAAGAGAAAATAAACTCTTTACCGGATTTTTTATTTTTTACTAGTGCTGTATCGTTTTTCTAATTTTTTAAACTTGGATAACTCTACTATATCGTTGAATTCATTAAAGCTTACTAGTTTTTTAGAAAGTTTTGTTGTAGTTCCTGATTTTTTTAATTCTTTTAAAATTTGTAATGACGCATAAGTATTTGCAAACAGAACAGATAATGGATAAAGAATTATTTTAAATCCCATCTTATGTAATGCATTTGTTGAGCTAATCGGCGTAGCTCCTCCTTCAATCATGTTGGCAACTAATGGAGCTTTAATTGACTTGCCAATTTTTTTCATTTCTTTAACGGTTTTTGGTGCTTCTACAAAAATTACATCTGCACCAATTTTTTTGTAATATAATCCACGTTCTATAGCTTTTTCTAATCCTTCTGTTGCTCTAGCATCGGTTCTTGCAACTATGATGAAATCTTTACTTTTTCTAGCATCAATTGCAGCTTGAAGTTTTTCTGCATATTCTTCCTTTCTTATTACTTCTTTCCCTTGCATATGACCACATCTTTTAGGCCAACGCTGATCTTCAAGAAAAATACCAGAAGCACCAGCAGCTTCTAATTCCTTTACTAATTTCCATACACTCAGTGCATTCCCATATCCAGTATCTGCATCAACTATAACTGGTACAGAAACTGCTCTACAAATTCTTCGAGCATTTCCCACAGTTTCTGTAGATCCTATAAACCCATAATCTGGCATTCCAAAAAGCGTTGCAGAAGTGCCATAACCAGTTTGAAACATTGCTTCAAATCCAGCTTTTTGAGCAATTTTTGCACCAATAGCATCGAAAACTCCAGGTATTACAAGAGGTTTTGAACTTTTAATCAATTCTCTGAGTTGTCTCAACGGTATAGTAGTAATTGTGAATTATTTATGAATTCATTTTCAATATTTCTCCTTAGAACAGAAATTACATTTGGTGTTCAAAATCCATTTGCTATAGGAATATGAATTAAAATTTAGAGGTGGCAAGTCTCAGATAAATAGCAAACTAATTGGGCATTAGGGCTTTTGAAGAGACCCGACCACCATAAAGAAAATATTAAATCTGATCTAAAAAATTACTTATTGAAAAATTTTGACTATATTTTGCACCAAAGTAATTTATTCAATTTTAATCGATTTTCCTTTTTTTCGAGGTTGTTTTTCCATTTTCCGAAGTTCAGATTCAAGGAATTTTCTGTATTTGGAAGTTTCTTCTTTTGTCATATTTGATACATTTGAGCTCAATAATGCCCCCATGCTAGATATTCTCTCAAGAACATCCATAGCCACAAACCTACCTACACTTCCTATTCGAAATAGTACATCTAGTTGTTTTTTCACAATTTCGTTAATAGATTCTAAATCATCAGCTGTTGCTTTTCCTTTTCTAGTAATCTGATACTTGCCAGCTTTTGTTTCTTCTATGAGGCCTTCATCAAGTAAGCGTCCTAAAAGTGGATAAATCAATCCAGGAGAAGGTTTCCAAATACCATCGCTTTGTTCGATTGCTGCATCAATTATCTCTTTTCCAGTATGTGGTTTTTTCTTGAGAACTTCCAAAATATAATATCTTGAAAATCCTCTAGGAATTGCGCTTCCTACTCTTTGGAACCATTGAGAAATCATCACTAGTGATATCGCTAGCGATATATATTAATGCTTCTACGAAAAACTAAGCCGATATTTTATAATACATATTTAACCCGTTCTTAGAGGTTAGGTGTCTGAATATGGTTGATTCTATTGAATTTGATTTGCTTATTGTTGGATCTGGACTTGCAGGTTTAAGAGCTGCTATTGCAGCTGCTAAAAAAAGCTCAAAGGTTAAGATCGCTGTAATTTCAAAAGTACAGGTCATGCGTTCACATTCAGTTTCTGCCGAAGGTGGGACAGCTGCAGTTCTTTTTGAGGAGGAAGGTGACACAATTGAATCTCATATTTATGACACTGTAAAGGGAAGTGACTTTTTGGCTGATCAGGATGTAGTAGAAAGACTCTGTAGAGAAATGCCTCAAGAAGTGTATCAACTAGAACATTGGGGGATGCCATGGTCTAGAAGAGATGATGGACGAATTGGTCAAAGAATGTTTGGTGGTTATAGTTATGCAAGAGCTAGTTATGCAGCAGATAAGGTTGGATTTTATGAAATGCAAACTCTTTATGATACATGTCAAAAGTTTGACAATATTGAATTTCTAAATGAATGGTACGTTACCTCAATTATCCATGATGGACAAAGATTTTTGGGTATTACTGCAATTGAATTAGCAAGTGGTACGTTTTACTCCATCAAAGGAAAAGCACTAATAATTGCTACTGGGGGGGCTGGAAGAATCTTTAGTTATTCTACATATTCTCTTTCATCTACACCTGATGGTTTAGACATTGGTTACCGAGCTGGCATGGCTCTAAAAGATATGGAATTTGTACAATTTCATCCAACAGGAATTTTACCATCAGGTATTTTGATTACAGAAGGAGCAAGAGGAGAAGGAGGTTACCTTCTTAACAAAAATAGTGAACGTTTCATGAAAAGATATGCTGCAGGAAAAATGGAATTGGCACCTCGTGATATTGTTTCAAGAGCTATGATGACTGAAATGAATGAAGGACGTGGTTTTGATCATGAAACTGGCGTAAAATGTATGAAATTAGATCTGAGACATTTAGGTGATTCCCTTATCAAAGAAAAATTAGGTGCAATTCGTGAGATTTCTATGAAATTTTCTGGAACCGACCCATCTCAAGAATTACTAGATGTGAGACCAGTTTGCCATTATATGATGGGAGGTATTCACACGGATATTGATGGGACTACTGAACTTCAAGGCGTCTGGGCAGCTGGTGAGGTTGCCTGTAATAGTACACATGGCTCAAACAGACTAGGTGCAAATTCAACTTCAGAATGTATAGTTTGGGGAAGGATTACTGGAGAACTTTCAGTAGATTATATCGAAAAAGGTCAACCATCGACTCCTTTTCCACATCATCTAGTTGTAGCAGAAGAAAAAAGAATCTATGATGGAATATTTCGAGGAAATGGTGATGTAAATCCATATGAGATTCGACAAGAATTGACAGACACATTAAACGATAAGGCTTATGTTTATAGAAATGAATCAGGATTGATAGAAGGACTAAAAAAAATACGAGATCTAAAAAATAAAACATGGAAACATGTGGATGATAAAGCTAAAGAATACAATACAAATTTCACAAATGTAATGGAGCTTGATTCAATGTTTAGAATTGCAGAAGTAGTTCTAATTGGAGCTATTAACAGGAAAGAATCACGAGGTGCTCATGCAAGAACTGATTATCCAAAACGTGATGATGAAAATTTCTTGCATCATACATTAGCCTACTACGACCCACAAGAACCTATTATGAAAAAACATCCTGTAACTATTACTAAATACAAACCAGTGGAGAGAAAATACTAGATGTCTAAAGTAGACGAAAACAAAAAAGGAATCAAAGGGATGGCAGATCCTCGCCGATATGGTATCGAAAGGGTAGCATATTTGCTGATGAGACTTAGTGGACTTGGACTATTAGCATATTTTGTTGCACACATTTATGAAACAAGCAGTATATTACAAGGTAAAGTCGGCTGGGATGAATTTTTAGAAATTACACAAACAACTGAAGGTCATATTATATTGGCCATTGTAATTGGTATGAGTGTTTTTCATACAGTCAATGGGATTAGAGTTATGCTTGGTGAAGGAGGAGTTGGTGTTGGACGACCAGCAAGACCTGATTATCCTTAT
>CAWTZT010000106.1:0-2896 GCA_963919845.1 Thaumarchaeota archaeon CSP1-1 | reverse complement strand
TTGAGCTAAACTCTCCCAAATTTCTTGTGATTGGGGTTCTCTGAAAAGATTCCCTGTTGGAAGAGTTTGGTTTGGAGGTTTTATTTTCATTTCAAATGGTGGGCTGGGAGGTTCTGGCAGAATTGGAATAATTTCTTGAGAGAATGAAGCTGACATTCCAAAAACCAATAAAAAAACAATAAAGAAGAATAATTTTTTCATCAAGTGTATATTACTTAAACTCCCATTAATGTAATATCATGAATACTGCTCCTATATGGAATAAAAAAATCTGTTCTGATTGTAAAAGAATGAGATGCCAAAAGGGATGTAATTGTGATTGCCATATTTTTCAAAGATAGAACCATAATCATAGATTCAAGAGAAAAAAAAGTTAGTAATTTTTCCAAACAAGAACTAATCTGAAGTTAATGCAAAAAATTTCTTTGTAAACTTTAGGATAACCCTTCAATAAAATTACAATTTTGACCATTTCCAGGATTTGAAACTACATTATAGGTTCTTGATGATGATGATGCAAAGACATCATTATCCAAAAATTCTGCAAAAATATTCATTGGCCTATCATCAGAGTTCCAAACCATCGAGGTTGTTTTAATCAAAAACTTTCCATTTTTATCCGTGAATCCTTGTGCAATGATTTCGTTAGCTGGACATCCCCCATCACTTTTGATCAAAATTTCTGCATTTTCAATTTTGAATCCAGAATTAGAATTAAGTGAACCTGAAAAAATAATTGGAGAACCTGCATTAATTGCATTAATTCTGTTTAATTTGAGAGTTGTTTTCATATTTCCTTGTAATTGATTATACGTATTTTGAATCAAATTATCTGCAACATCTAGCTTTGAAATAAATTTTACAGCATTATCAAATTCTAATTTTGATATTAATCCATCTTTGTACCAATTCTCAACTTGGTTTATCCAACTGAAATTTTTATCAAAAGATGGTTGATTGTAGCGAAAAGCATTCTTTGCTAATTCCATTTGTTCAAGCGAAGTTAATTCTATAAGTAAATCAGGATGTACCCTTACAGTCAACATTTCAGTTGGAGAAATACCAAAAACTGGTGTCCATCTAGTACTACACAAACCCGGACGTCTTCTAATCTCAATACACTCAGTTGCTTCTTTATCTGTTACATGAACCCACTGAAAGTAAAATAATTCAGATGCACCAAGATATTTTAGAATAAAATGAGATATCTGATGTGACATTGCCCAAGTGGCAACATGGGATTCAGCAGGAATAGAACAGTAACAAAATACAACATGAGGATTAGGATATAAAACAAATTCTAAATGAGTATCGTTATCTGAAATTTGGAATTGATTAGATTTTATTTCTGAATCAAAAATTAAAATTGGTAGATCAAAGTTTTTCATAGAATCAGCAAGTTTCTTAGAGGAATTTTCAAAATCTTCCAAATAAAGGCATTGAGGAGGACTATACTTACTATCCAATCCTCCGTATATTGAAGTATAAACAAATGCAATTGATTGCATGAACAATATGGCTTCATAGTTTTTATTTGAACAACCAGAATCATCAGAAGTGATAAACCAAATTTTTGCAGTAAAAGGTTCGGCTTGTGCATAAACTACTTGATTAAAAATTATAAAAAATGAAATCACTAAAAAAGAGATTAAAACAAGTTTTATTTTCCACATGTAATAGTTTTAGAATGAAACTAGTTTTATAATTTAGACATAATCTTATAAAATTTAATTAACAAAACAAGAATTTATGACCAATATCATATTTGGCTTAGGATATAGTTTTCTCTAACATGAGTATATCAAGAGTAAAACGTAGAACCGCAGCAAGAAAGGCTGCAAAGACTAGAGTACGG
This sequence comes from Thaumarchaeota archaeon CSP1-1, assembly GCA_963919845.1. GTDB lineage: Archaea > Thermoproteota > Nitrososphaeria > Nitrososphaerales > Nitrosopumilaceae > CSP1-1. The sequence goes on along the minus strand of CAWTZT010000106.1, from coordinate 1,041 downwards.
AATAAAGCAAAACGTAGAGCATCTGCAAGAAGAGCTGCACTATCTAGAAAAACAAAAAGAGCTTCAGTAATAAAAAAATCTAAAGCAAGGCGAAGTCCAATCTAGAATAACAAAAATAGAATTTGCCTCATTTCATTTTTATTTTTCTAAATTATTTTCAATGATTTTCATCACCTCATACATTCTCAACCATCTTTTTGTACAACATTAACGAATTTTGAATGGGTATTGGGATGAAAACCGCATTAATCTTATCAGCAATCACTGGCATTTTGATTCTTGGAGTATTAGTACCACTTGTCATCATGGCTTATGAGAACTAAGTTAGAGGTACAAGAATAATGAGTTTTTGTAATTGTAAACAATGCAATTGCAACATTGAAGGGTTACATGACACAAAGTTTTGGATATGTCCATTTTGTAAGAATGGAAATCATATAAAGCAAAATAAGATTCTGTAGACAATTTTCGAAAAATTAGGTACAAAAATAACGCATAAACAGGTAATGTTTTTGTGCTTCTTACTGAACATACTCTATTTTATCAGATAATAATCTGAATTTAATATGTGAGGATACGGATGCTATGGATTATGGTAACGGCAGTTTTATTGCCATTACTAATAGTTGGTTCATTTTTTAATCCAGTTTTTGGGGATCATTCATATCTTGAACGACCAATAGAGCATTCAAACACAACAATAGAGGCATTTTTAATAGATTATCTTGGATATGGAGCTCACATAAAAAAAGTTCAAGCAGACTATTCTGAAAAAAAATTGGTGTTTGACGTATACATTACAGAAACTCCAGCGTTTCTTGAAATAGAGTTACCAAGAGAGCTTTTAGATTCTAAAGATCATGCTGAAGATGAAGACTATAAAATAATTTATGATGGAAATCGAGCCGGATTTGACGAGGTAGAAACCTCAGCAAGTCATAGAACGTTAAACATTTCTTTGCGAGGTGTAACAGCATCAGAGTTTCTAGAATTAGAAATTTTTGGTACCCAGATTTTTGATAAACATTCTCAAAAAAATCC
>CAWTZT010000105.1:0-5471 GCA_963919845.1 Thaumarchaeota archaeon CSP1-1 | reverse complement strand
AATCCTTTTGCAGCAAGAACAATTACTACCCATGCCATTAAAACGTAAATAATAGCATTTTCCGTGATAAAATCTAGTTCCAAATTAATTGTTACTTTTTTTAATCACGCCCATTTATCATTTGCTATGAAACCAGTGATAATTGTATCAACATATCCAGACAAAAAATCGATTGCGAGTATTGCAAATCAAGTGGTAAAAAATCGACTTGCAGCTTGTGTGAATGTAATTAAAATTTCTTCAACTTATTCATGGAAAGGAAAAATTGAAAACACTACAGAATACTTGGCACTATTCAAAACTACAAAAAAAAATCAAAGTATTCTAAAAAACACAATCAAAAAAACCCATCCTTATGATGTTCCTGAAATAGCTGAAATTGCTGTTAGTTCTATAAACAAACCATACTTGAAATGGTTAATTGAATCAACAAGCTAAGCCTCTACTGGGAATCTTAGTAAGGATACAATACCACCTAAACCAGTAACCCTTAATCCAATATCGGTAGTTGAATCTACACTATATGCTATAGCGCCTTTGTTTTCTACCTGATCTAAAAATTCAATAACTTTTTCTTCATCCACTGTTTGTATTATTTTTTCAGAAAATACTAAGGATTCAATAGCACCATATTGATTGGCTTTTTTAGTTTCATCAAAACCCATTGTAAATTTTCTACTTTTTTTATTGGCTCTAATCATGATTTCATCTATAATTGAAGAAACTTTGGCAAGTTTGCTATCTCCCATGATCTTTTTCATGGCTTCAGATTTTGTGAATACATATATCCCATCTTCTCCACCTGAATCAATACCATCTATAACTTGTATTTTGTTTTTTTTACCATGTTGCTTTTTGTCAAGATAGTTGGAAAATTTTTTCTTCGTTTCTCCTGGACCAAACATGATTACTATATCTCCTGTGTCTAGCGATGATGAGATAGCTTTTTGAATATTTTCGAAGAATTTTTCTATATTGAAATTTGTTTTGTATCTTTTTCCACTAGAACCAGAATAAATATTTGGTAGTATTTCTAAATGAGTTCCCTTCAATCTTCCGATACCACAATATTCAGTATCTATAGCAATTAATAAGAAAGCAAGATTTTGATTTTTAGATTTAATTAATTTTTTTTCTACATGGGTCCATTGTTTTTTAATTAATTTGAAACTTTCTTGTATTTTAATTAGAATTGAGTGATGCGATCCATGTGAAACTTCTTCATTACTTGACTCAACTATAGTTCCTTGTACTCGAAGCTTATCAAAAACATCATCCAAAGAAATTTTTTCTACATCTAAAGCGATTCTAATTTTTACTCTTTCCCCTTTATCAGGTCTTGAAAAATCTTTATCTTGTTTTATAACACGTTTGGTATCTCCAACAATTCTATCTCCCTTCTTAATTATTCTACGTAAGGTCAACAAATCATCTGATTCTTCAGGTATAAATGAAATTGAATTTTCATCAACTATTTTTGTAATCATACTTCTTATTCAATAGTTTATTATCAATAAAAAGAACTTAGCTAGTTACTTCGTTAATCTTATTCTTATCTTCTTCGTTCTTTTTTCTTAGGTAATTTTCTACCCAATCCATAGTAATTACTCCACCTTCTGTTAGATTGACAAGAGAATTTGATGATGCTTCTCCTGTTACTTTACCATTTTGTTTCCTGATTTGTCTCCATTTTAAACTAGTGTTTCCGCTTTTTGAATTGTATATGATTCCTAAAACATCCCTTGCGTTAACGAAAGTTATCTCACGAATTTTTTTTATAGTTACTTTATCTGCAGCTTCAACATAAATTGAACCAGATTCTTCATTACGTTCAGGAAAAACTTCAAAATCCTCATGGTAACTGTTTGGAATAAATGAACTACACGTACTAGCAACAATAAATCTTCGAAAACTTTCTAGTGAGCATGACGCATCTATTTTTACCATATTTGAAAATATCCCTTTAGCCATTTATCAAGGTTCTTGAAAAACTCAATTAGGAAGTAGGCAGATACTAATTTGCAGGCGTTGATGATTCTATCCCTTTGATTTGATGATAGGGATCTTGAGTTCTGAGCCTGCATCTTAATATTTATGGCATATTTTATTCATAGAATCATGAATTCACTCACACAGTATCTAACTTTTAAAACAAAAACTAGAAGAGCATTTGTAAATATTACGTCACAAATTGAAAAACTTGTTCAAAAAAGTGGTGTACAAGAAGGTCTTTGTTTAGTAAATGCTATGCATATCACTGCAAGTGTTTTCATTAATGACAATGAAAAGGGATTACATAAAGACTATGAAAAATGGTTAGAAGGACTTGCGCCTCATTCACCTACAGAACAATATGATCACAACAAAACTGGAGAAGATAATGCTGATGCACATCTTAAAAGACAAGTAATGGGAAGAGAAGTTGTTATAGCAATTACCAAAGGACGACTTGACTTTGGTCCGTGGGAACAAATATTCTATGGCGAATTTGATGGTAGAAGATCCAAAAGAGTTCTTGTTAAGATAATTGGAGAATAGATAGGAAAAATTTATCCAAAATCAACATCTCTTTTTTGACTTACTTCTTCGTTTTTTCGAGCAGAATTTCTAAATTCGTCATCATGATTTTGTAGACCATGATTGCATTTTACACATCCTATTTTGAAACCATTAGGATCTTTTTCATATGTTTCACAGCCGCAAAAACATGTCATGCTTTACAGAACATTCATACTGATATATTTTTTTAACTTATAATAATCCTATGAATTGAGGCTACAGCATTCTCCAAGAGGAATTTCGTGACCATGAGGACATTTTCTTGGATGTTTGAGCATTGTACAAAGAGCATCTGTAAATTGTTTATTCATATGATGCTCTATTCCGCAAACCATTTCTTCGTCTATTTCCACTTTAAGAGCACTTTCCATCAAAACTTCTAAAAGTCTGCTATTTCTCATCATACTTGCACCAATTTTTTCACCTTCTTCGGTTAATTTCACGCTAGCTTTACTGTAATTTACTAAATTTTTCTCGTTTAATTTTTTTAACATTTGAACAACACTTGGTTGTCTTACATTAAGCATTTTTGCAATAGTGCTAATTTTTACAAGCTCATTTTTTTCTTTGATATGCCATATTGCTTTGAGATACATTTCTACATGTTCTGCTTCTGCAGTTCCTACAAAGAGAATTTCGTCACTCAATTACTTTGATTCCTTTGAATCTTTTAATAAATATTCGAAATATTCCCTTGCAAAACCAGCAAGTCCAGCATGATCTGCCCAAATAGCCACTATATCAGCAGAAGTTGAATCACTTACCTCAGGTCCCAGTAAAATTACAACATAGCGTTTATCAGAAATTATTCCACCCCCAAAAAGACCTTTTTTTATCTTTACTTGGGCAACTCTTGAAATAGCTTTTAGAGATTCTTTATCAATACTATCTGAAGTTAATATTGTGATATCTACTCCCTTATCATGCAGTAATCTTAGCTTTGGCAAAGCTTGTTTTACCAAATCTTCACCAGCCTTTGGTAATGCAATCATTACTTCATTTTTACACGATTCAACCATTTCCAATATTTTGGTAGCAATATTTACTGTACCCGATAAAACCCAGATGTCAGGCCGTTCACTTGTACCACTTTTTTCATATAACGGAATTAATTCATTTAAAATAACATTTTGATTTTCTTTAAAGTCTTGTTCTTGTTTTTGTTTTGTTGTTTCAAGAGCTGTTGCCGGAGACTTGGCAAAATATTTTGTTGGTCTAGAGTCATCAGAACCTACCCAACCTTTTTCTTCTAAGGTTCCTAAGACTTCATAAATTTTTGAATACGGAACACCTGATTTCTGGCTTATATCAGATGCAGTAAGTTCACCACCCTTTAACAATGAAGTGAATGTTCTAATCTCATAGCTTGTAAGACCTACATTATCTAACGATTTTCTTGTTTTATCAGAAATACTCATAGCGATCTAAACCTATCATTTTGGTATTTAAATCCCGTAATAGCAGTTCTCCTTAATCCCACGGGGGCAAGTATGAAAGTCATTAAATACTATATCAAAAAAATGCCCATTAATAGGAATGGCACTTATACAGATTGTAAATCAATCATCCAAGGAGATAGGAAAGAAATCTACCATTAGATTTACTCAAAGTATTTGCCCAGATTGTAATATGATTCTGGATGCTGAAGTTTTTGAGAGAAACCACAAAGTCTACATGACTAAGACATGTCCTACTCACGGTGAATGTGAAGAGCTTTATTTTGGCTCTTCTGAATTATATAAAAAATTTAGTACCTATTGGGTTGATGGTAAAGGCGCACATGCTCCAAACGTAATAATGAAAGACAAATGTTCTTGCCCAAATAATTGTGGACTTTGTTCTAATCACCTCTCTCACAGTGGACTTGCAAACATGATAGTCACAAACAGGTGTGACCTTACATGTTGGTATTGCTTCTTCTACGTAAAGAAAGGTCTTGAAGGAGCTTACATGTATGAGCCAGATCACACCCAAGTTAGAGCAATGATGAAGACATTGAGAGCTGAGAGGCCTATCCCAGGAAATTCTATGCAGATTACCGGTGGTGAACCGATGCTGCGAGAAGATATTTGTGATGTAATTAAGATCATGAAAGAAGAAGGTGTAGACCATATTCAGATGAACACCAATGGAATTAGACATGCGATGGATCCAGAGGCTGCACGTGAGGTAAGATTAGCAGGTTGTAACAATCTTTATCTTAGTTTTGACGGTGTAACTGCTAGAACCAATCCAAAAAACCATTGGGAAATTCCATATGCTCTTGATAGTTGCAGAAAGACTGGAACCACAGTAGTATTTGTTCCAACTGTTATCAAATCAATTAATGACCATGAACTAGGAGGAATAATTCGATATGCACAAAAGAATTTGGATGTAGTTCATGCTGTAAACTTCCAACCAGTATCATTAACTGGTAGAATGGGTAAAACAGAACGTGAAAAATATAGAATTACTATCCCTGACTGTATACAAAGAATTGAGGAACAAACAAACGGTCAAGTAACAATGGATGATTGGTATCCAGTTCCAAGCTGTATGCCACTTACAAACGTAATTGAAGCATTTTCAAGTAAACCAAAGTATGAATTATCTATTCACTTTGCATGTGGTGCTGGTACCTATGTTTTCGAAGATGCAGACACAAAGAAACTAGTCCCAATGACTAGATTCTGCGATATTCAAGGAATGTTAGAATTATTTGAAGACAAAGCAGAAGAAATTCACTCTGGCAAAAACAAGTACTTTACTATGCTTGAGGTGGTAAGAAAACTCAAAAGCTTTGTAGATACCAAAAAACAACCAGCAGGATTAGATCTTGCCAAGATGTTTGGAAGTATCTTAATGAAGAGAACCTTTGGTTCAATTGGTTCATTTCATGTTAAAGGACTATTCCTTGGAATGATGCACTT
>CAWTZT010000104.1:0-2894 GCA_963919845.1 Thaumarchaeota archaeon CSP1-1 | reverse complement strand
GCTTAACTCTGCAAAAGATAACATCACTATTCCTAATGATGTGAAACTGACTATAGAACAAATAGATGTAAAAATTAATTGTGATTACAGAAAAATAGAAGCAGTGTTTTCAAACCTTTTGCTAAATGCCATACAGGCCATGGAAAACGTTGGTGAAGTAAATGTAAGAATAATTGAAAACCCAGGGGATGTATTGATTGCTTTTGAGGATTCGGGACAGGGAATTTCACCAGAAAATCTTGGAAAAATTTATGATCCACTATTTACAACTAAACAACTTGGCACTGGTTTAGGATTATCTATTTGTAAAAATATTATTGAACAACACGGTGGAACTATCACTTTAAAAAATAATCCTACTATATTTCTGATTAAGTTACCAAAGAACTTCTAAACAAAAATTTCATACAATGAAATAATGAACGAATTAACTCTAGGTTTATTAATTTAGGGATGGCAGCTAAATCATGGCAATAAAAGCTGCATTAATAATGACTGGAATTTCGATTGCAATACTAGTAATTTACGCATTGGATGTAGCAGTTAACGAAATAGATGGAGAAGGTTTTTTGGGACCTGATCATATGGCACGTGGAATTGGATTAGGAATACCAGCAATGATTTTGCCAATAATTGCATTTTTAATTTCAAGAAAAGAAAAATCAAGTAGACTTGGAATAATGTTGATAATTAGTGGAATATTAATTATAATTGGTGGAATCGCATTATTTGTATTGGAGCCTTCTCCAGAGGCTCTAGAATCTGGAAGAAGTATAATGGAAAGAGCCGCACCTCTATTTGCTGGAGGAGTATTCATCATTGCTCTAGGCGCAATAAAGTTAAAAAAATCTTAACCAACCATAGTATATGCAGGTTTGCTCAAAATGTGGCATCAAAGTGAAGAAAACTCATCAGTGTGAACATACTAGGAACCTTGAATATTGTGTTGAGTGTTATACCGAACTTCATTATTACTTGACGGAACCAAAATCTAATTGACTCCAGTAGAATCTTTTATTGAATTAGTCATTTCGTTAATTTCAGATAACCTTTACGCCGGCGTATTTCTTGCAGCATTAATTGAAACCGTGTTTCCACCTATTCCTAGTGAGGTAGTATTTCCTTTAGCAGGATATCTAGTGTTACAAAACGAATTGCCATTTTTTCATGTTTTTACAGTCGGAATTACTGGTGGCGCGGGTTCAACTGTTGGAGGTTATGTGATTTACTTAATTGCGCTAAAGCTTGGAAGAGCAGGACTTAATCGATTTGCAAAATATACAAAAATCAAGGAATCGAGTATTACTAAAGCTGAAAACTGGTTTGAAAAATATGGAGATAAATCTGTTATTTTGGGAAGATTCATTCCAGGAATTAGGGAACTTGTATCAATTCCTGCTGGAATTTTAAGAATGAAAACGGGGAAATTTTTAATTTTTACTTTTATTGGCTCTTGTGGATGGAGTATAATTTTGACAGTTATTGGATATTATTTTGGTGTAGCTACACTAGATTTTTTTAAAATCTGATTTTTTCAAAACAAACACATTTTTCAATTTAGACGATAAATAGAACACGCAAACTATAGCTATTAGTATAGACCAGAACGTCTATATCACAAAGTCTTTTTTATTTTTTTGAATGCATTGATGAAAAACCGACTGAGCAAAGCAGTTTTTAAATTACATTCTAAGACAGTTTTCTCATCCATAATTTTTCTAACTTTTTGGCTGAGTGGAAATTTAGTATTTGCAGATTCGACTGAAACTATTGAAAATGATGCCTCAGATAATTTGAATAATCTCATTGAAATTGTTCCAAATAATGCTAATAGATTGGATGAGTCATTCAAAGAATTTTTAGAAATTCAAGAGCAAAAACAGACGATGATGATTTGCAGCTTGACTTTAATTACACCTTATTACGATTGCACAGAACAATGGGAAATTAACGTATATCCGAACAAATATTCTGGAATGATCCCATGCCCAGTATCCGATACCGACAACCTCTATGGATGTACAAATTATCTTCATAAAAAAATAGACATGTTAAAGATAGGATTAGACCGGAAAGATGATTGCAATAGAACTATTTTGTTGCATGAATTATTACATATGAAATACAACGATCAAACCCCTCATTATTCTTGTATCTTTTGGTAAAAAAATTAAAAAAACCAAGTAGAATTAATCCAAATATAATTATTTTATTTTAAAGAAAATACAATGATGTTAAAATTAAACTTTTAATGAGTATGAAAGTTCTACGAATACATGAAAGCGATAATCTTAGCTGGGGGATTAGGTAAAAGACTCAAACCTATAACAGATTTTGTTCCAAAGCCACTTGTACCAATAAACAACATACCAATAATTGAATGGCAAATCCGATATTTGAAAAAATTTGGAATAAATAATTTTATAATTTGTACAGGTTACAAAACTGATCAAATTGAAAATTATTTAATGATAAAAAACAATTTTGGAACTAAAATTATATTTTCAAAAGAAAAATTTCCTCTGGGAACTGGCGGGGCTATAAAAAAAGCTAGTAAGTTTATCAAGGAAAAATCATTTCTTGTAATAAATGGAGATGTTATTACTAATATCGATATTAACAAATTAAAAATAAAACTTAATTCAATTGCATCTATAAATTTAAGAACCAAATTTGGAATTTTGGAGATTTCAAATGATAAAGTAATTAATTTTAGTGAAAAAAAACAAATTCCCAACCTTTGGATGAATGCCGGAATTTATTATCTTTCAAAGGATATAGTGAGGGATTTGCCAAATAAAGGCGATATAGAAAAAACAACATTTCCTAAATATGCCAAGAAAGGATTGCTAAATAATAAAAAATTTAAAAATGTGTTTTGGCACTCAATTGAT
>CAWTZT010000103.1:0-7725 GCA_963919845.1 Thaumarchaeota archaeon CSP1-1 | reverse complement strand
GCTTAGCGTAATCCCCACCTAAACATTACCTTATTTTCTATTTTTTTAAACACAAATCCATCAACTAGTACTCCAATACCCATTATTACCAACATTATAGCTATAACTTGTGAAACATCGGTTAGTTGTCTTCCAACATTTAGAAGAAATCCTAAACCCAGAAATGAAAAAAGTAGCTCTGCACCAATTACTCCCCTCCATGCAAAAGCCCATCCTTGTTTAAATCCTGAAATCATATAGGGAAAAGCAGCTGGAAGAAGTACAGCTGTAACTAATTGACTCCCTTTGGCACCCATATTACGTGCAGCTGCTATGTAATTTGGATCTATGTTTTTCACCCCAGTGTATGTGTTAATAGTTACTGCAAAAATGGCCCCAATAGCAGTAACAAAAATTATTCCAGCATCTGTAAGACCAAACCAAAGAATGGCTAATGGAACCCATGCAATTGATGGAATAGACTGTAATCCTAAAACCAATGATCCGATGGTTTGATTTACAATTTCTATTCTTGCCATAAAGATACCTAGTACTACTCCTCCAGCTATAGCAATTGCAAGCCCAATCATTAGTCGAATCATACTAGTACCAATTCCAAAAAATAAACTTCCATCTACAACGCCATATGCAAGGTCTTCTCCTACCTCTAATGGTGAAGGAAATATGGTATTTGGCCAAATGTCAGCTGTTGCAATTGCTTGCCAAATAATCACTAAAATTACATAAAAAGCAATTTTTTTCCATAAAGATATTTTTTTCATCTTATTCACCAGGAGTCTTACTAGTTACTTCAGGTCTTAGTTCAGCTAAAATCTCTTTTTGATATTTCATAAGATTCTCATCTTCAGTTAATCTTGGTCGACGATAATCAATGGTAAACTCTTTTTTAACAGAAGATGGCCTATGTTTCATTACAACTACTTTGTTGCCGAGTACTACAGCTTCAGAAACATTATGCGTAACAAAAATAATTGTCTTTTTTGTTTTCTCCCAGATTAACTGTAACTCTACTAGCAAAAGATCTCTGGTTTGTGCATCAAGTGCTGCAAATGGTTCATCCATTAACAATACATCTGGATCCATAACTAGTGCTCTTGCAATTGCAACTCGCTGTTTCATTCCAGTTGAAAGCTGAAATGTATATGAATCTGCAAATTTCGTTAGCTGCATCATATCCAAGTATCTTTTAGAAATTTCAGTGCGCTCATCCTTTGGAATCCCAGCAATCTTCAAACCAAACTCAACATTATCTACAACCTTTAACCATGGAAACAAAGCTCCCTCTTGAAACACCATTATTCTTTCAGGTCCAGTAGTAGTGATCTTTTTACCATCAAAGAGTATCTCGCCTGCATCCGGTGTAGAAAGTCCTGCTGCAATTCTAAGAAAAGTGGATTTGCCACATCCAGATGGCCCAACCAAGCACACAAAGTCTCCAGCTTCAATTTTTAGATTTAGTCCTTCTAGTGCTTTTAGCTTATGACTTTCATGTTCAAAATATTTATCAATATTTTTTGCTTCAAGCTTTGTCATAGTTCTTCATCCACTACATCATAAAATAATCCTACCAAGTCATATCCATGGCGACCTAAATATCCTAACGAATCAGCTCGTTCAGCAAAAATGTGAATTGATTCACTAATTGGATCGGATGTTATTTCAAGATTAGCTAGTGATTCTTTAATTATCTCATCAGGTAATGTTTGACCAAGTTCTTTTTTTAAAAATTGACTAAAAATTAATTCTGTTTCATCAGGATTTGAATTGATCCATGTAACAGTTTGGTCATGAGAGTTAATCCATCTTTGAATAATTTCTGGATGCTCTTCTATGAAATTAGTTCTACCAATCAACAATACTGATGCAAATTGATTTTGAGGCCAAAGTTCCTCTTCATAAAATAGACGTTTGCCACCAAGCTCTTGAACAAATATAGTTGCCCAAGGTTCTGGAACCCATGCACCGTCAATCTCTCCCTTTACAAAAAGCGTGTAAATATCTGGATTTGCTATATTATATACTACAACTGAGCCGCCCTTTTCAGCAGGACTTAAACCGTTTTCTGCTAGATAGTGTCGCAAAGAAACATCTTGTGTATTACCAATTTGTGGAGCAGCAATCCTTTTGCCAGAAAAATCTTCTGCTGAAGAAATTTTGGAGTCAGGATGTACAACAAAACTTGCTCCTCCACTGGCAGCACCCGCTAAAATCTTCACATTTTGTTTTTCAGATTTTATAAACCCGTTGATTGCAGGGCCAGGTCCTACGTATGCAATATCAATTGAATTCGCAAACAAAGATTCTATAACCGTTGGTCCACTATCAAACAATTTTGTTTCTATCACAGTTTGATTTCCAAGTCCTTCAGAAAAAATTCCAGTTTCATAACCAACTATTGGAACAACATGACCTACATTAGGAAAAAAAGCAACTCGAATTTTATCTTCTCGTGCAATTTGTCCTGTTTCGTTTATAGCTCCTACTATAGCTAATGCTGCCACTCCTACAACAGCTAGGTAAATTGCAGAACGAATTTTCATTAAACAGCGTTATATTTGATGGATAAATAATGTTCGTATTTTAGCTTGAGCTATTGGAGAATAATTTATTGTTCAAAAAATGAACACAGAGTTTTTTCAATATTTTGACCATTCCAAGCAAAACAACACAAAAAATAAAAGCACAGAAATAGTCACTGAACTGCTCTATGACAAAAAAAGCTATACTGGCATTTTCAGGGGGACTGGACACATCAGTAGTAGTCAAGTATCTCCAAGAAAAATACGATATGGATGTCATTACCGTTACAGTAGATGTTGGACAGGGAGATAACCCAAAGACAATAGCTACAAAAGCAAAGAAGCTTGGAGTAAAAAAACATTATAACATTGATGCAAAAAAAGAGTTTGTAACAAAATACATTTTTCCTTCAATAAAGACTAATGCTTTATATCAAAAAAAATATTGTCTTGCAACTGCTCTGGCTAGACCACTTATTGCAAATAAAGTTCTAGAAATTGCAAGAAAAGAAAAAGTAACAGCTCTTGCACACGGATGTTCTGGAAAAGGAAATGACCAAGTACGATTTGACATTACATTGCGTGCAGGTTCAAACCTTCCTATCATTGCACCAATAAGGGATTTAAATTTAGATAGAACAACAGAGTTACAGTTTGCAAAAAAACACGGAATTAAAATTGATAATGTAGCTAAAAAATTCAGTATTGATCAAAATCTTTGGGGGCGAGCAATAGAAGGAGGAGTCTTAGAGGATGCTTACAAAGAACCACCTGATGATGCATTCATTTGGGTAAAAACAAAGAACTTACCAAACAAACCAAGTTACCTTGAAATAAAGTTTGAGAAAGGAATTCCAACTAGTGTTGATGGAAAATCAAAAAATCCTGTAGATCTAATTGGATATCTTAATAAAAAAGCAGGAGCGGCAGGGATTGGAATAGTAGACCACATTGAAGACCGCGTAGTGGGAATTAAATCTAGAGAAGTTTATGAAACGCCAGCTGCAACTTGCCTGATTGAAGCACATTCAGATTTAGAAAAAATGGTTCATACAAAACATCAGACAAAATTCAAATCGCTCGTGGACGATGAGTGGTCATGGTTAGTTTATTCTGGTTTGTGGGAAGATCCTCTCAAAAGGGATCTAGATTCCTTTGTTGAACAGACTCAAAAAAATGTCACAGGTACTGTAAAGCTAAAGTTGTACAAGGGAAGTTTACGCGTAGTTGGACGAAAATCAAAATATTCTTTGTATAGCCATGACATTGCTACATACGGAAAAGGTTCCACATTCGATCAGAAATTAGCTAAAGGTTTCGTAGAATTGTGGGGATTGCAATCAACAGAAGCAAATAAATTTAAAAAAAATAGGTGAAATGAATCGTGAATTGTCCCGAATGTGATGGAATTATCAACATCCCTAGCGATGCCTCCAATGGAGAGATAGTCTCCTGTCCTGATTGTGGAGCCGACTATGAAATCTCAAATAAAGATGGTTCAAAGGTCGAATTAAAACAAGCAGAAACTGTAGGCGAAGACTGGGGAGAATAGTTGTCAAAAATCTGTATCGTTTTTGACCGACTAAGGTCGGAAGAAAAGATGCTAGAAAAACAAGCCACTGAGCTTGGTCATGACACATCTATGATTGATGCAAAAATAACACAAGTAAACACAGATAGTACAAAAAATGATTACGACTTTGGGGATGTAGTTTTAGAGAGATGTATCAGTTACTTTAGAGGATTGCACTTTACTGCATGTCTTGATTTTCTAGACGTTCCAGTAATTAACAAGTTTGATGTTGCTAGCAATTGCGGTAACAAATTGATAATGTCACTATTACTCAAAAAAAGTGGAATTCCTACACCAAAGACTTACTTTTCATTTTCAGCTGATGCTGCAAAAGAGAACATCAAAAAGGTAGGATTTCCCCTGGTGCTAAAGCCAGTCATTGGAAGTTGGGGAAGAGGAGTTCTTCCATTAAAAGATAATGATACTGTTGATGCAATGTTTGAAATGCGAGAACTTACGGATGGACCACACGATAGAATTTTTTATCTTCAAGAAATGATTAACAGACCTCCAAGAGACATTCGAGTAATTACAGTGGGAAACCAAGCAATAGCTGCAATGTATCGCAAGTCATCAGGTGGATTTAAGACAAACATTGCACTAGGAGCTGACCCCGAACTGTGTGAAATAACAAAAGAGATTGAAGACTTGAGTGCAAAGGCATCAAAGGCAGTTGGTGGAGGAATTCTAGGTGTAGATATGATGGAAGATGAAAAAAAAGGACTCGTAGTTCACGAGGTAAACAGTACTGTAGAGTTTAAGGGATTAGCAAAGGTTGCAAAATGCAACATTCCTAAAGAAATGATAGAGTTTGCAATAAATTCTATCAAATAATGTAATTACAACACTATGATAATCCAAGATCTTTTAGTTTAGGGTCTTGATACCAACTAAACGCTCCTTCTTTTTTAGGTACGATGTTAAGTGCTTTACGAACTTCTTCTAATGGTTGTTCTAAATTCTCTTCAAACTTGTAACCAAAAATGGAGTTTGCTTTTCTACCCATACTTACGCCTGCGACAATTGAATCAAAGAATATACCTGAGCCTTTTTTTTCTGCTGCTTTTGCAAATTCATCATCTGCACGAGCCTTTCTTAATCCAAAACTAGCAAGTGTTAGTGCGACTAGCTCAATTAACAAATAACCTGGATATCCGATTTGTGTCACTGGAAGAGAAATTGTTGCTCCTTCTCCTACCATCATGTCAAAGCCACTAATGATATGATGAAAGTCATGAGTTTGTCTTACTCGCATTGTAATGTAATCTCCATCATTTTCTATTTGTCTGTCTCTGTAAAAATGGGGGTCTAGCCCCATAGTACTCATCACCTTACCATATGTAAATCCAAGTGAATCTTTTGGAAGTTTTAATAACTCATCTAACTTTATTTCAGAACCTAGATATCTTTCCTTTAACATTTTAGCAGATTCAGAATTTTCTTTTATTCTATCTATGCAGGAATCCATCCAGTGTGTTTTGATAAAACCGTCTTCAATGTCAAATACATTATCTAATGCGGATTTGTGTTTCCGTAGTTGCAAATCTACAAGTTCGCCAAGTTTGGTAATGTTTTCTGCCTCTGTCATTAATTCCATGTAACCCATATGCCCTACCTATCAACGATTCACAGGATAGGCCAATTAAGTTTTTTGAGATTAATTAGAAAAAAGCTTGGTGAACCATTGAAATCAGATTAAACGAAATAAAACCAGTTGCGGTTCCAGCCATAAACGGGAATGGAAAAAATTGTTTCATGGAAAAGCGTTTTTTCAATGATTCTATTGCCATGAAGGGCAACGAAATTACAACTATTAGTAAATAACCAAAAAGCCAAATTTTTGCGCCAGTTGATGTAATTCCTTTAAAAAATGCTGAAGGACTAGATAACATGTCTGCCACCTGAATAGAAATTAACATGACTGTTCCTACACCGACTATTAGTCCAATCAAGTACAGTTTTAGAGTAGGATCCAAATCAATTCAGGTAGAATCGTAGTTCCTTAAGTTTTGTCCGGATTTCTAGTAGAAAATAAATTAAAGCAGATTTGCAATGTGGTATCTATGAAGGTAGGAATTGTAGGCGCATCAGGTTTTGTTGGAGGAGAGGTCTTACGATTACTGTTAAGTCATCCTCAGGTAGAAATCAGTATGGTGACATCAAGGCAATATGTAGGGGAATACATTCACAGAATACATCCTAGTCTCAAAGGCTTTACAGATCTTACCTTTTCAGAACTAAACTATGATAAAATGTCCGACCAGTGTGACTTGATATTTACTGCAGTTCCACATGGAACTGCTACTGAGATTGTCAAATCATTTTATGATAGAGGAATGAAGATTATTGATCTTTCAGCAGATTACAGATTACATAATCCAGATGATTATCAAAAGTGGTATGGTTGGGAACATCCCCATCCAGACTATTTATCAAAGTCAGTGTTTGGTGTTCCTGAAATACACAGAGAAAAAATCAAAAATGCACAACTAGTATCATGTCCCGGATGTATGGCAGTTACAGCATTGCTGGCATTGTATCCTCTTGTTAAAAACAATCTAATTGACACTGAACATATTATTGTAGATTCTAAGATTGGTTCATCAGGAGCTGGTGCCGGAACTGTTTCAGGAACACATCATGCAATGAGGTCTGGAGTAATAAGACCGTACAAGCCTACAAAGCATAGACATACTGGAGAGATAGAACAAGAGCTTAGTGAAGTAGCAGGAAAAAAGATCAAAGTATCAATGAGTCCACATGCTGTAGATATTGTAAGAGGAATTTTGTGTACAAACCACACATTTCTAACACAAGAAGTTGTTGAGAAGGATTTGTGGAAACTTTATCGTGAACAATACAAAGATGAAATATTCATTCGGTTGATTCGTGATAAAAAGGGATTTTATAAATTTCCTGATCCCAAGTTTGTTGTTGGTTCTAACTTTTGTGACATAGGATTTGATCTCGATCCAGACAACAATAGATTAGTTACGTTATCAGCATCTGACAATCTGATGAAAGGAGCAGCAGGTTCTGCCATCCAAAACATGAATGTAATGTCAGGTTTTGATGAGAAGGATGGAATTATGTATTCGCCACTAACTCCAGTATAGATATGATTACAATCAAGATTGGTGGAAGTGTTGTAGATAATTTACATCCTACAACTATTTTAGATATCAAAAAGATTGCAGAACAAGAAGGAGTTATTCTAGTTCATGGGGGAGCAAAGGAGGTCACAAAAGTTTCAAAACAACTTGGAAAGGAACCAAAGTTTGTAGTATCTCCTAGTGGAATTAAAAGCAGATACACAGACAAAGAAACTGCTGAAATTTTCACTATGGTAATGTCTGGTAGAATAAACAAGATGATTGTTCGCATGCTTCAAAAAAATGGCATTAATGCAATTGGTCTTTCAGGTGTTGATGGCAAGTTAATACAAGCAGACAGAAAAAAGAAACTTCTCATTACGAACGAAAAAGGAAGAAAACAAGCAATAGATGGAGGATACACAGGCAAAATCACAGATGTTAACTCATCGCTTGTAAAGTTACTTTTAGACCAAGGATATACTCCAGTAATTTCACCGATTGCAATTAGTGAAGATTCTGATTTTCTAAATGTAGATGG
>CAWTZT010000102.1:0-5098 GCA_963919845.1 Thaumarchaeota archaeon CSP1-1 | reverse complement strand
ATTCCAATCGTTTTGATAATTCATGAAGGAGCACATGGAATAGTAGCCACTTTAGAAAAAATTAAAATAAAAACAGGAGGATTTGCAATTTTTATAGCATTATTTGCAGGATTTGTTGAACCTGATGAAGAAGAATTTAACAATGCAAAAAAGATTTCAAAACTAAGAGTAATAGGAGCTGGGGCTACAGCAAATGTAATTTTTTCATTTGCTTTAGGCGCAATTCTTCTTACAAATCCCTTGTTTGCTATAATTTTACCAGAACCTATACAAGGTTTTTTTTACGAGTCACCTGATGGCGTATTAGTATTATCATTAATTGAAGGTGCAGGTGCTGAAAATGCAGGAATGCAACCTAATGATATCATCACTGCAATTAATGAAATAAATGTAATTACGGCGTTAGATTTTCAAAAGGTAGATTTAACACCTGGTGAAACGGTTTCAGTAACAATACTTAGAGGAGAACAAGAGTTACAATTTCCTGTTGTAATTACACCAGCACCAGATGATCCTGAGAGAGGCTTAATTGGAATTATGAGAGATAATTCTTTTGCATACAAACCAGTTTTGAATTTTATTGAATGGAATAATCCACAACTTTCTATGTTTTTGCTGTGGTTATGGATGATTTCATTTTTCATTGGAATAATTAACATGCTTCCTTTACCAATTCTTGACGGTGGTAAATTCATTCATAGTATTATTGATAAGAAAATTTCTGAAAGAGGAGTTAATGGAGTGATGTGGGGGATTTACGCTTTTACTTTTGTATTGTTTGGACTAAACATAGCACTTTCATATATGAAATCTGGTTGGTTTACTATCTAAAAATAGCTTTAAGATAGTTATGTCTATATCACAGATGTGGAAAAATGTTGCATGAAATGTGATAAATGTAACGAGGTAGCAGTTTATGCTCGCAAGTATTCTGGTGAAAACTTGTGTTCTAGTTGTTTTTCAAATTCTATTTTACGAAAAACTGCAAAAACAATTTCAAAATATAATATGATAAATAATAATGATATAGTCTGCGTTGCTGTTTCTGGTGGTAAAGATTCTCTAACATTGTTGGATATCCTTTCAAAAATGTCTAAAACTCATAATTTCCAAATTAAGGTAGTAACAATTGATGAGGGGATTCCATCTTATAGAAATGAAGCCTTAGATATAGTAAAAAATTTCTGTACAAAATTAAATGTTGAATATAAAGTCTATTCATTCAAAGACTTGTATGATTTAACATTAGATGAAGCTCTTCATTTAAGGGAAAATGAAAAGACTTCATCTTGTTCAATTTGTGGAACACTAAGACGTAGAGCTTTTGATTGTGCAGCTAAAGACATGGGTTCCAAAATAGTAGCAACCGGCCACAATCTTGATGATACGCTTCAGAGTTTTTTTATAAATATGCTATCTGGTGATACAAATAAGATTGGATGGATGGATCCAGATACTTCAACTAATTCTCTTCAAAGAATCAAACCATTTTGCGAAATTTATGAATCTGAAATAGTTTTTTACGCTTTTACAAATGGTATTCCGTTCCAAACCGAACCCTGTCCACATATGAATGAAGGAATTCGAACTGAAATTCGGGAATTTTTAAACACGTTAGAAAATCATCATACAGGAATTAAAAACAATTTGTATAAATCATCTCTGAGATTATCACAAATTGTAAAAGAATCAAATTATAAGAAAAAACGAGTTTGTCCAAATTGTGGAAATCAGTGTACTAGTGAATTATGCTCAGTTTGTAATTTAGTTTTAAAATTAAAGGGTATCAAAACCTAATGCAAATATAACATTCCATTTTAAAAAAGATTGTAGTAGGTAGGATCGGGGTGCTAGCCGTGCCCTATTCTGAAACCGGCTATAAGCAGAGATCAGTAACTGCTGGGTAAATCTCTAGATAGATAGTTCCCGCTTGATGTACGGAAATGAAATCACGCCGAGGCGGGTGGATGCAGGACTAGGATTATCCGAAGGGATAATTCCTATGACCGAACTGTCGAAAGGGATGAGGTCCGGGAGGGAGCAATCCTAAGATAGGACACTCACGCTTCCTCGTCAACGTGGCGGATCTTGTATGCCTTGAAATGGGGCTACCAATCTAGACTGGAACCAGCAGGGCTACTACTATATACTTTAAAAAAAATTTATCATATGGACGGTATTATTTCCTTTGGAAATAAAAGAAGTTATGAAGAATTTAAAAATCAACTATCATTGAAGATTAAACCGCAATTTGAATTACTCCGAAATTTTTGTTTTTCGTTAGGAGATAATGTAATAGAAGATGTACGAATGCATAGGATTGTATTTTGTAAATCCATTACTTTCAGATGGTTTTTAGACATGGAACCAAATTTAGATTCAATAGTAATTAAAATTCAAAAGAATCGAAAAGAACCTCAAAAGAAAATTTGGGTAAAAACAAATGATAATCTTGATGAAATAAAGAAACTAATTAGTAGTGCTTATAATTCCATTCGTTAATACAATACATCAAACTTTGAAAATTCTCCAGTATGTTTCTCATTTTTAATATCTATATCTTCAACTCTTGCGTTTGCTGAACCGGCGTGACACCATTCTACCATAGAGCTTACGTCGAGATCTTCTCCTTCAAGAATAGCTTCTACTCTTCCATCGTTGAGATTTTTTACCCAACCTAAAACATTTTTCTTTTTGGCCATAACCTTTAGGGCTTGCCTAAAGAACACACCTTGTACTTTTCCTGTTACAAAAATTCTTACACGCTGTTTTCCCAATCAAAAGTTTGTCAGAACTTGACCATTAATCAATTTTGGCCTTTTCCTATAGTGTTATCTTCTTTCTTTGATTCTTGCACGACCAGTCTTTCTGGCTGCTATGCTACCAACTTTGGCACCAGGAGGTGCATTCCTAGAAACTGTTGAACTTTGACCTACATGCTGATGTCTTCCTCCTCCATGAGGATGTACATATGCAGCTTGTGCTACACCTCTTACTATAGGATATTTTTTTCCTTGAGATCTAAAACGGCGCCATTTAACACCTGCACGCATAAAGGGCCTATCAGTCACTCCTCCTCCTGCTAAAGTGCCAATCATCGCTCTATTCTTTGGATTAAGAGTAGATGACTTTCCAGAAGGGAGTTTTATTACAACACCTTCAGGGCCGTGGGAGAAAACGGTTGCACTGGAACCAGCAGATTTAATGATGGAACCTCCATCTCCAAAATGTTTTTCAATATTACATACAATTGTTCCGTCTGGAATGTTTTGAACACTAATGACGTTCCCATCTAATATATCAGATTTTAAACCAAAATGAATTCTGGATCCTACTTTAGTTCCTAAAACTGCTGGGACATAAGAAATTGTACCATCTTCGAATCTTATTTTTGCTAACGGTACATCACGTCCCCCTTCATGAACTAGATCAATAACATCACCTTCATGTTTTTCAGCTAGACTATAACTAGGATATCTTGCAGGAGTTAATTTTCCTGTAGTGCGTGCTCTAAACTGCATTCCTCCTCTACCACGTCTTCGAACTAATGGTCGTTTACCCAAGATGAAGGCTTTTTCTATTCAAGTAGATTTTAAGTTTTGCGTTTAAATGATGGTTTTGTTAAAATTGTAACGCCAAAGATATAAAACGTACTTAAAGAGTCTTTTTTCTATGAGCCAGAATGCACTATCCCTAAAGGTATTAGAAGCATACACACGTGATGTTGGAAGGGGTGTGGCCAGAATTGATTATGATTCTATGGATACACTAAACGCATCTACTGGAGATGTTATAGAAATTAAAGGAAAGAGAAGAACTGTTGCAAAGTGTCTTCCTCTTTATCCTTCAGATGAAGGAAAAGGGATAATTCGAATTGATGGACTTGGTAGAAATAATTCAGGAATTGCAATAGGCGATACGATTTCTGTGAGAAAGATAAAAGCTGTTGCAGCTGAAAAAGTTGTTGTAGCACCATTAGAAGCTATTCCCCCAATCGATGAAAGATATCTTGCAGATGCTTTGGAAAGTGTACCTCTAATAAAAGGCGATAATGTAATGGTTCCTTATTTTGGAGGTCGATTAACTTTTCAAGTAATTGGAGTTACACCAGCAGCTGATGCAGTTCTTGTCACTCAAAAAACTGTTTTTAATATAGCTGAAAAAGGTGAAACATTAAGAGGAGTTCCACAGGTAACTTATGAAGACATTGGAGGTCTTACCGATGAAATAAAAAAGGTTAGAGAAATGATTGAATTACCATTAAGACACCCAGAAATTTTTGAAAAATTAGGAATCGAAGCACCTAAGGGAGTGTTATTGTATGGTCCTCCTGGAACAGGAAAGACGTTACTTGCAAAAGCAGTTGCAAATGAGAGTGCTGCTCATTTCATTAGTATTTCTGGTCCAGAAATAATGAGTAAATTCTATGGGGAAAGTGAAGCAAGACTTCGAGAAATCTTCAAAGAAGCTCGAGAAAAATCTCCATCAATAATTTTTGTAGATGAAATTGATTCGATAGCACCTAAACGAGAAGAAGTGACCGGTGAAGTTGAACGAAGAGTAGTTTCACAAATGTTGTCACTTATGGATGGCCTAGAAGCAAGAGGAAAAGTAATTGTTATCGCTGCAACCAATAGACCAAATGCCATTGACCCGGCTTTACGAAGACCTGGAAGATTTGATCGAGAAATTGAAATTAAAGTACCAGATAAGAAAGGTAGAAAAGACATTCTTTTAATTCACAGCAGGAATATGCCCTTAACTGACGATGTTGATTTGGATAAAATGGCTTCAGTTAGTCATGGGTATGTAGGTGCAGATTTAGAGTATTTGTGTAAGGAAGCAGCTATGAAATGTTTGCGAAGGTTACTACCCGTGATTAACTTAGAAGACGAGAAGCTTCCTCCAGAAACATTGGACAAGCTAATTGTAAGTGGAGAAGACTTCCAAAAGGCAGTATTTGAGATAACTCCCTCTGGAATGCGAGAAGTATTCATTGAAAATCCAGATGTAAAGTGGGATGATGTTGGTGGATTATCGGAAGTTAAAAGAGAACTTCAAGAAGCAATTGAATGGCCATTAAAGTATCCTGCTTTAT
>CAWTZT010000101.1:0-3842 GCA_963919845.1 Thaumarchaeota archaeon CSP1-1 | reverse complement strand
CAATCCCAAGTGATGTGAAATTTGAATTAGTGGAATTTCCTAGAGGAACCATAAAAATTGACAATGTTGTTTTAGAAGTACAAATAGCTGATACTGATCTCCTACGTACTCAAGGTTTAATGTTCCAAGAGGAGTTACCTTCTGATCAAGGCATGCTTTTTGTTTTTGAAGGTGAGGAGAGGCGTTCAATATGGATGCTTAACATGCAATTTTCTTTGGATATTCTTTGGTTGGATATTGAAGGAAATATTTTACATATTGAAAAAAATGTTCCCCCATGTAAAACAGCTTTAGAAACTGCAACTTGCCTTTCATATAAGGGTGATAACAAATTAGCCAAATACGTTTTAGAAGTAACTTCTGGTTTTGTAGATGAATTTAATATAACTGAAAATTCTAAATTGGAAATAGTATCAATTTGAACAATTTTTTTCCACTACTGCAAACGCTTATCTAAAGCCAAAAATAAAAAATTGGAAAATGGATAAGAAAATTTTCATTCCAATAGGGGCAGGAGTTGTTATTTTGGTATTTGCACTAATTCTAGCTTTTGAAACTGATAAGGTAACAATTGATTTAGATCCTTCATTAAGTTTGGATTTTAACTATGAAGATGCAAATTCTAATCTAAAGAAAACTCTTGAAAATTCCAAAATTTCAATGTCTTCTCCAATACAATTAAGTAAAATTGACGATATCAAAAAATTTTGTACTTTTTTTGAAGACAAATCAATTCAAAATCTGGTAGATTTTTGTACATCTACTGAACTGCGTGATTTTGAGGGTAATTTCTTAGGTAACATACACATGATAGGGTCACCTGAACTTCCAAACCTTGTTCTTGTATTAATTCAAACAGATCCATTCATGAGTAATCTTCCAGAAATAAAATCAATTTTTCGTGTAGTGATAGAAAATTTAGTTTGTAATTGTTGGGAAGATGTCAAGCCAAGTAGTATCAATACCATTGAAGAATGGATTGATCGTCAACGAGATTTTCATTCTAGTGCTATAAAGTCCACAAGTAAATCTAATCTTAGTTTGGAAGGGAAACAATTGCAAATAGAGATTACTACTAATACTGAGGGATACTTGTGGAAACTTTTTGTTGGAACAGCACATGCTTGATAAATGTCATCACAGAAGTTGAAATATGCAACGAAAAATGCAATATAGACCGTAATATTCTTATTTTCCTGTATAATGTTTGAGAATCTTTGGTTAATTCCACTGGGATTTATTGCAGGATTATTAGGTTCTATCATAGGATTAGGTGGTGGAATTATCATAGTTCCTGTTTTGACATTTTTGGGATTTCCTCCAACTGTTGCTGTAAGTAACAGTCTTTTTGCAGTGTTTAGCAACGCCGTATCTTCATCCTTATCATATGCTAAACAGAAAAGAATTGAATATTCAATTGGGATAAGATTGGGATTATTGTCCATTCCAGGAAGTGTTTTAGGTGCATTTATTTCTGTTGAAATAACCTCCACATTATTCAAAATTTTATTTGCATTTATTTTAGTTTCAGCTAGCATTTACATTTTTTCAAAAAGAAAAATAGAATCTAAAGTCTATAATAAATCCAAACAAGTTTTGGTATTTGCGTTTAGTGCAAGTTTTTTTGCAGGAATTATTTCGGGCTTATTCGGTGTAGGGGGTGGAATAATTTTCGTCCCAGTGATGGTAATTTTAATGGGAATGATGATGAAAAATGCAGCACCCACTTCTCAATTCATTTTATTATTTGCAGCATCTTCTGGCTTGATAACCCATATTTTCTTAGGCAATCCAGAATATGCCCAAGCACTTTTCCTTGCAGCAGGAGCTTTTGTTGGTGGTTTGGTTGGAGCACGTCTTTCTTTGGAAATTAAAGAAAGTGGCTTGAAAATTCTCATTATGCTAGTAATGATTGCTGTAGCCGTGAAATTTTTTATCGATTCCTTGGAGGTTCTTTTTTAATTCTATACAGATTTTTTTTTGATACTACAACTAAATCGCCATTTTGATCTGTTCCCTCATAATCTATTGCAATTTTACCATTTTCATCATCAATATCTTCCTTTGAAGATACTGTGAATTTTATTTTCAAAACCTCATCAGTTGAAAGAGGTTTAAGAAATCTTGTATTTCGGTTATCCCATTTGCCATCCCCATCTGAGCCAATAAAAATTAGGGAATTTCCATAAATTTGACTTAGTCTTGTGAATTCTCCTTCCATTCTAGATAAGATTGCTCTTCCAGAAACAAGTTTGTTTTTTGCAGTTGGATCATCTAATAAAACATTTTTTACTCGAGAGAAATTTAGATAATCTTCTAATTCTTTTTCTGAAATACTGCAAGTAGAATGGAATTCTTCACCCACCTTAAATTCTGAAAATTTTTTCAATCCTATCTTACTTCATCTACACAGAAAATTACCTCTGCTGATTCAGGAGAATTTTCCGATATGAAAAAGTTCAATGCTTGAGCTATTCTTTCATTTTTAGGTTCTTTCCCATCTACTGTTCCTGGTAAAACCAAAAATGATCTAACTTTAGATTTTAAAACATCACTTAATTCTTGATTTACCGTTGTTGTAAATGGTCGTAAAGCTCCTCGAAAAACCTCTACTTTAGCTCTATCTGAACCTGAAATCTTTTTACCTACTGGTAAGTCAGGACCTATTGTCATTACAACTCCACGTTTATCTTTATACAGTCTTGGGTCTTTTCCTCCACCAGGAACAAAGTACTCAAATGATCTTTGTATGACTGTAGCAGGAATGTTAATGAATTTGTCAACTAGGGCATCCCATTCTTTTCTTGATAAATCTATCAATTTTGAAAATTCAGGCACTTTTCCTGTAATGTTAACTACCGCAATAATTTCTCCCATGTTTTTTGAGGCTGTTTCTAACCATTTTTGAATTTCTTCTGGATTTTTAAGATCAGATACATGAGAATGAAATTTACCACTAATCGAATCTTGTAACTCTTTTGGAGTGTCTTCAGAGATAATACAAACTGCTTTGCCACCATTTTTTTCGACATGTCGCGCAAGATATTCCGCTCTATCTGCATCTGTTTTATCTGTGGCATTAATTGTAAAGAGTACCGATTTTCCGTTTAAATCGGGTTGGTGAACATTAGGTGTTGCTCCAGCTATATGTGCTCTAACTGGATAAAACACTCTGTCACCTGGAATTACTTTACCATTGAGTATTTTTGCCATTTCATCATCTGCAAGAGTCAAAATAGTTGCTGCAACTTGGGATTGCGATAAGAATTGTTCGTCTGCTATCATTTTAGATGTGTTTAACTGAATTTTCTCAGCGACATTTTTGATTTTAGTTAAAAGATTTGATAGTGTTTCTGATAATTTCTTCACATCGCCTCCTTTAGTTTTTGCTAAATTTTCAGCTGCTTTTGTAATCCCATCTTTAATCACGGATTCCTCTTCACCTAAAAGAAGAAGTAATTCTTTATTTACAGATTCAACTTCAACAGGTAAAAGATCTTCAAATCCACTTACTCGTAAAAATTCTGAAGCAGCTTTTGGATATACCGTTTTGTAAATCCTATCCGAGTGAACAGGACCAGGATTTGTAGCAATAGATACTATCCCTTTGTCAATTAATTCCCAAGACATAGCCTCTGCTAGTCTATTTTTTGCACCTTGAGATGCTGTGTACGGGTCTCTGAATCTATAAGGGCGTTGCTCGAGTGGTCTTTCTTCAGTAAAGAAAGTTGAAATTGTAATAATCTTGCCACCTTTTTTCATTACTTTTAGAGCTTGAACTGATGTCCAAAAGGTTCCAGTAAGATGAATTGCTATTGTACTTTTAAATTCATTCAAATCAT
>CAWTZT010000100.1:0-8456 GCA_963919845.1 Thaumarchaeota archaeon CSP1-1 | reverse complement strand
GTTCCATTCTACATCAGGAAATTTTTTTGTTATTTCTTTGAGATCTAATCTCTGCTCTATTGTTGCTGATGCAACAACATTTACTATGCTGATTAGTGGTTTAGATTGTGGCATCATCTTTTGGGTTTAACGAATTGGACTTGTCAGGAAGTGAAACCATTATGATGTTATCTCCTCCGTACGTTATTTCTAGTAGTGTGAATTTTTTGTGCGTAAGAGGGGGGGATTGCCTTTTTATTGATTGTCGATAAGTTCGTTAGCAGATAATCAAATTTTGAATAGAATTGTTGTAGTAGAGGGATAGTTTCTCAATTGCATCTATGAAGTCCATAAAATTTTGTCAAGTTTTAGCATAAAGTGGAATTTGACTTCGTTCTAATTTCGCTAAATCACTTTACAATTAAGTAGAACGCTTTATGTTGATCCTAGAACTACAATAATGTAAGTGCAAACCTACTGAATCATTATATTAAATCAATGAAGGTCTACGAAATTCGAAGAACTCTACATGCAAGTCTCAAAAAAATAATTCCTTAACCCGACCTTCTTTTTTTAAAAAAAGTATAATTTCTACGTGATTAATAAATACTAAAATTTCAATTAATTTTTTGTGTTGGGTATAAAAAAAGTATTTTTCCTAATTCTAATTTTAATTATATTCTCATTAACACCTTTTATTTTTGCTGAAAAAATCATTAATGATAATCCATCATTAATTCTAAAAACAGACAAATCTACGTATCAAATAGGCGAATCCTTAATCATCTCTGGAATTGTTGAAGAAAAGAAAATGCCAGTTGCTGCATTACGATTATTCAATCCTCAAGGAGAAATATTATTAGCAAATAATCTGGAACTTGAAGATGATGATACTTTTTCAAAAACTGTGCTCTTAGAACCTTCCCTTTATGATACATCTGGGAGTTATATTATACAACTAGACTATGGTAAGCTAAAAGCAGAAACCATCTTTGATATAATTTATGATGACGAGATTTCTGAAGATTCCATTTTAGATGAATTTGAGGAAATAATTTTTCCTGAGGTAATTGTCATGACCGATAAATCTTATTATCAAGATGGGGACACTATTACTATAGTTGGTTTTGTTTCTAAGCTAAGTGAACCTTCAGTATTAGTTGTAATTTATGATCCATTTGGATTTCCTTCTGGCTTTTATTTTGGTGAAATAGATTCTAATTATGAATTTACAGTAAATTTTTTGGTAAAATCAGGTGTTAATTTTAGAACTCAGGGAGAATATTCTATTATTGCACGTTATGGAGATTCTGAAGACAGAATAACTTTTGAATTCATTGAAAAATTTGAAGAAACAATACCCGAACCTGTAATTGAATCAACAAAACATGTTGATAAAATTGTAGACAATCAAGAAGTAAAAGAAGTTACAGTAAAAAATGAAATCATTCAAAATAATGATCAAAGTAGTACTGTACATCAAAAAATAAAAAAAGATGATAATAAACTAATTAATGACGAGAAAATTGTAAAGAAAGATAATCTAAAAAAATACATTATACAAGATTCTTCATCAAAAAAATCAACAAATCTTTCAGTTGAAGATTTTGAACTTGGAAAAATTCTAAATCAAATTCATCTAAACTGTGATCAGAGTGAATTTATGGATATTATTTCATATTATGATAGCATGGGTCCTGCCTTGATTCGACTTTGCAAATATAATGATGCAATTACCTATTATGATCAAACACTAATTGAAAATCCAACAAACGTTGATGCTCTAAATAACAAAGGTTCAGCTCTTGCCAGAATGGGACTTTTTGAAGAAGCGATAACTTTCTATAATTCAGCCATTGATGTTGATTCAAATAATATTGAATCTTTAAACAACAAAGCTAATGCATTAGCTAACCTAGATGATTATGAACAAGCAATATCACTTTACAATAAAGCATTACTTTTGGCTCCAACAAATATGATCATTCTCGAAAATCTTGAAATAGCACAGGAAAAAATTCCAGTTTCTCAAGAGCAAAATGAAAAAATTACACTGAATTATTTAGTCGGAAATCAAGAGAATATGCCTACTGAAAAACCAAAAACTGAAAAAAATGAAGATATCCTCAAACAAATTAGTAATGTATTTTCATCTATAGGAAATGCACTTTTTAGAATTTTATCTTAAAACAAAATTCGTTTGACAAAAAATGAATACAATTCTTATCTATCTAATACGTAGCTTGTTTTTGAGAGCTACAATAAACCTATAAAGGCGTCAAAAACAGACATTAAACAAAGTGGCAAAATGAAAACGTTGTTAGAAAAAACAATTAAAGACGCTATGAAGGATAGAAAGCGTACTATGGGAGCTAAACAAGTACTTGGCTCTATGAAAAATTCTAAATTGATTGTAATTTCCCAGTCAATTCCAAGAACTATTGCAGAAAAAATTCAAGAAAGTGCAAAAAAACAAAATGTTCCAACCCTAAATTTTGAGGGCTCATCTGTCGCCTTGGGTCGACTTGCCGGATTACAATTTAGAGTTTCTACAATGTCACTTACATCCGTAAGTGACGCCAACATCAAATCCATCTTAAAAGAATCTGGAAGTAAATGAATAGGCAAAAATTTTTTCAAACAAACTGTCCTTTTGAAAGTTTAAATGAGATAGGCAGGGCTTCGTGTTAAAAAGGAATCAATCATGACACAATCAATCAAAATAACAACTGATCAGATGCGTTTAATGTCACTGTTTCAAAATGTGACTGGTGCAACTGCACGTGATTGTGTGGAAGATGAAAAACAAGATAGAGTAATTTTTGTTGTAAATGCAGGTAAGATGGGTCTTGCAATAGGAAAAGGAGGCTCACACATCAAAACCCTGCAAAATATTATTAAACGAAATATTGAACTGGTGGAATATTCTGATGATCCAAAAGTTTTTCTCAAAAATATGTTAAATTCAAAATTAGTTACTGAAGTTAAAATAAATAAAAGAGCAGATGGTACTCTACAAGCAATAGTTATAGTTGATCCAAGAAAGAAAGGAATTGTAGTTGGTAGAGAAGGCCGCAATGCAGAAAAAGCTAGACTACTTGCAAAAAGATATTTTGAAATTTCAAGCGTACTAATTAATAGCCCTGAAAGAACAACAATTGAGTGGTAGTTGCATGGCCAAGTCTCCTTTAGGTTTATTCGCTGGTAGAGTTCTCAAGGCAAAAAAGAAAAGACAACGATGGTCCATTTCTACTTTTAAGAGACGAAGACTTGGTTTAGATAAAAAGTCCAATCCCTTTGGAGGGTCTCCTCAAGCAAGAGGAATAGTTTTAGAAAAAGTAGGAATTGAGGCAAAACAGCCAAACTCAGCTGTAAGAAAGTGTGTTCGAGTTCAATTAATAAAAAACGGAAAATCTGTTACTGCATTTTTGCCACGAGACGGTGCAATGAATTTTATCGATGAACACGACGAGGTGCATCTTGAAGGAATGGGTGCTACCCAGGGTGGTGCAATGGGGGACATTCCAGGTGTTCGATTTAAGGTTTTCAAAGTTAATGACACTTCATTGCGAGAGTTAGTTTTAGGAAAGAAAGAAAAACCAAGGAGATAAGTAAATGGGTCAAACTGTAAAGATGTTATTATTTAGAAAGTGGGATACTTCAGAAATTCAAATCCAAGACGTTGGTCTAAAAAACGCGATATCTCTTAAGCAAATTATAATGCCATTATCATCTGGACGTTCTGCTCTCAAACGATTCAACAAGGCCGAGGTAAATATCGTTGAACGATTAACCAACAAACTAATGCATTTTGGAAAAAAATATGCAAAAAATACTGGAAGAATGGGAGGAAAAAAGATTCACAGTATCAATACTGTAAAGGCTGCCTTTGAAATAATGCATCTAAAGACTGGAAAAAATCCTGTAGAGCTTCTAGTCCGTGCTGTTGAAAATTCTGCCCCAAACGAAGACACAACTCGAATAGTTTATGGTGGTACTGTTTATCACGTATCTGTGGATGTAGCACCAATTAGAAGAGTTGACCTAGCATTAAGATTCATTTCAGAAAGCGTTAAAGATGCCACATTTTCAAATCCTAAAGCAATTGAAGAGCATTTAGCAGAGCATTTAATTGCTGCAGCAGAAAATGATTCTAACGCTCCATCAATTAAGAAAAAACACGAGCTAGAAAGAATCGCACAAGCTTCTCGGTAATTTTAAATTAAGTAGCCCGAGGCAGATTCGAACTGCCGTCCCCGCGTATCCTCTCATAAGATCCAGAGCGCGGAATCCATAACCTAAAAATTATTTGGCCACTAGACTATCGGGCTACTAGAAAAACTGGATAAAATTCGAATATAATTATTGCTAGACTACATTTAGAGTTGAAAATCAATATCATCCAGTAATACTTACTTCATGGATGGCAGTTGCATAACCACAATCTGCTTTTAATCTCAAGTAAGCAATTAGCCTATAATGAATGGAATAAAGATCATTTTCTTTTATTATAACTCCTTTTTGAATTAGTGAGGCCAATCCTCGAGAAATTATCGAAATGCCGACTCCTTTTTTTTGGCAAATTTCGTCTCGTTTTTTTTGATATTGCTTTAAAGAAAACGCAATATCATTGATTTCCAGAATCAGGGGCCAAATGATTTCATGCCAAACAAATCTTCGATTTTCAGTTGCTGATGCGTATTTTCCTTTCTCCCTCAACATTAATAAAAAATAAAAATGTAGTTATAATTGCATAGTTGTCTCAAAACGAAATTGAAGTATCCTTGAACCTTTTAGAAAAAGATTGGGAGATAGACCCAATATTCAGGGATTTTGTTTTAGGAAAAAGAAATGACGTCGGAGATCATGAAGTCAAAGTACAGGATGTTATATTTCACATTCCATTTTTAACTAGTGAAAAAAAATTTGTCTTGTGGAAATGTTATTGGCCAGATTGTCATAATTGTTGTGACAGGCAAGGAAGACTACCTTTAACTTCTAATGATTTAATCACAATTAGTAAAGGACTAGGATATCAAAAAACATCGGATTTTATTAAAAAAGAAACACTAGTTGCATCTTGGACTGAAGCTGGACCTTCAGGGGAGAAAACTAGCATGACTACAATTAATCTGAAACGAAAAGCTGATGAAACTGAAGCAGATGATGGAACGCACATCTCTTGTAGATTCTTAGATGATAAAGGCGGGTGCTCGATGCATCCATCTAGACCTGGA
This sequence comes from Thaumarchaeota archaeon CSP1-1, assembly GCA_963919845.1. Taxonomy (GTDB): domain Archaea; phylum Thermoproteota; class Nitrososphaeria; order Nitrososphaerales; family Nitrosopumilaceae; genus CSP1-1. Next base: position 3,240 of record CAWTZT010000100.1, on the reverse strand, counting down.
GTTTGTTATCTTTATCCATTTTCAACATGGTTGCAAAACGAAAAAGGAAAAGCTCGTGTTCACGCAACGTACCAGTTTACTGGAGATTGTCCAGGATTTTACTTGGCAGATTCTACTGAGCAGATGAAGGAAGTTTTAGAAGATTATTCAAAAATTATTTATGATTACAATATGAAGTCGGGAGGAACAATTCGAGAAGGCTTTGGGTCAGTAAGCTTTAGCTAGGCTTTTGCAATCTTGATTAGATCACGCATGTGAATTTCCATGCCAAATCTATCTTCGTTTTTCTTCATGTATCTAAATATTGTTAATAGTTCTGGAAGTTGTCTGATGACACTGAAATTTCCTTTCATTTTTGATCTGATAAAATTGAAAACTTTGCTGTAGACCTTAAAGTATTTTAGTACCTCCTCTCTATATTTTTCGTTGTTTCCTAGATTTTTTATGAAAATGTCTGCACAAACCATTGCTGGTATAATTCCCTCGCCTAATAGTGGATAAACTGTTCCAATTGATTCCCCAACTCCAACTACTTTGCCATGGAAGAATGGTTCACACCTATCAGGTGTTGCAAGACGTATTGGTCTGCCAACCGTTTTTGTAACCTTTCCACCGTACTTTTCAAAAAACTTGTCAGTTTCGGCTACATGATTTCTCTTGTAATCACCTGCGCCAATATGTGCACATTTTTTATCCAATGGAAAATACCAGAAATAACCACTCATTCCTTTGAATGGTTTTACGTAAAAGTCATCTATTGGAACCTCGTTTTCGTATTCAATTCTGTATTGGTATGTTGGTAGGTAAAAGTCCTTTTCTGGTTTTGGAAGATAGGTTCGATAAAATCCAGTTGCGTCAATGATTAAATCAAAGTCTCGTTCTAAATCCTCAAGTTTTGGAGATACTCCATAATGAACCTCGCATCCTTTTGCCATGTCGTGAATTAGTCTGATTTTATCATATGTGCATAAACCCTTTAGTTTAATGTCAAATCTTTCTTGATTATCCATCTCAATGTAGAGATTTTTTCCATCATGAATTATATAATCTTCAAAATTAATGTCGGCCTTTTTGCAAAGCTCAATCATTTTCTTTTTGGAAGATCCCCAAGCACAAATAGAGTCGTGTTCCTCTTCTTTCATGCGCTCAAATCCAACTATCTCGTGGTCTTTTTTGAGTCTAGCAAGCAGATATCCACCGGCTACACCAATTCCACAAACTGCAATTTTCATTTCAAACTAAAACGATTCCTAGCCTAATAAATACACTATTTCAGATCTAGTGATATAATTTGGCAGTTACAGACCGTTTTGTTAATTCTTACAAACAATGTCCTAAATGGCATTTTTGGTCATCATTAGTATGGAAAAATTCTGCGGATGTGGATTTTGTAGAGATGTCCGGCGTCGAAAAGATGAACGCGATATTGATGAATTTATTTAGTACTTTTTAGAAATTTAATTCTGTAAAGGGGAAAACGCTTACCTACATCAACTCAAGCCTGTCTTGTTTTCCCCTAACAAGCGAGGATGTTGGAAGCACTGAATTATTACGAATTTTGTATTTAAGTTTGAATATAATTAACTATACTTGAAAACAGCAATATTTTTCATTGTCTTACAGTTGATAATTTACCCTTTACATTACAATGAGGACAAAAATGGTTTTCTTCAATCATTAGTTTTGTTTCGTCTTGTTTTACATGTATTCTTCCTTCCTTACAGCAATTCTTACAAAAGACATTGATTATAACATACATAATTTCTTCAATCCACATTTTAGATTTTTTGAATACTCATCATTTTTTTGGGGTCCTGACTGAATGGCAATCACATGTACATCCTTGAACACAGTTTATTCTAGTACAATCATCACAGAGTTTCCTAGAACTCATTTTTTTAGGGTCCTTGCATGTGATTTTGGTTTAAAGCTCTTTAGTGCACCTTCTAATAACAAATTCACAACTCTAGAATAATTCCAATTTGAACGGGTGTGCTTTAGTAAAGATGCTTGCACCAGGCGGATCTTATGATCAATGGTCTCATCAATGGTTATTGATACTCGTTTTACTGACATACGATGATTCCATCATGAGATAATCATATAATCAGAAGGTAAGCTGTGTAGCTATTTGTAATACAATTTGGAATGAATTGATTTGGAAAAAATTGCAAATTATTCTAATGGAAAATTAGCACCACAAGTTTGACATAAACCCCTTTTGCCACGATACTGCTCGTTGTGGTACTGAACTACTTGATCTCCACAGTTTAGGCAAATGATCTGTTCAACTTCCAATTCAATACTAGTTAGTAATTCATTTAATTTAAGAAAAGTTAGCATCATTTTGGAACTACAGGTTATTTAATACATTTTCAGAGATTTGGTTGTAATTTGGATAATTAGTTATTAATCAAGTAAAGATGTCTATTTGTGAATCCCTACATTGCTCCAATATCCCAATTGCCAGTTATGTTTTAGTCATTAGGGGATTCACATTTTTATCCCCAAGTTTTTGAAAAACGATTCTTCGAAATTAGAATAAAAAAATGGGCAGGTGTGGTATGATTGGTACCCAAAGTACTGATGTCTACAGGACAACAGTACTTCTACTCAATATACCGGCACCTAATACCCACTTTAATTTTTTTTTATAGTATTTGACTTGAATGGATTTGTTTGTCCTTATGAAACGCATAAGAGGAATACCCTCATAAGGATTAGTTAATTCAGAAACTACTTTGAGGACTTTTCTTCTAAATACACTGTTACTTCTTTTTGGATTTGTTGTTTATAACAAGTAATTTCTTGATGTATTCTGTATAGTAACTCTTGACCCAATCTTTGATTATTTTTAAGATAATATGCATTGGAGTACTCTTGTTCTTTACTTCCAAGTAACCAACCAATAATAAAATCTGATTCGTTTTGTGGATTCCATGAAGATCTTAACATTGGATAATAAACTTCTAAAAAACCCTTCAAATCGCTTTCAATTCGTTTAAGGTCGTGTTTCACGAATTCAAAAAAATCTTCATCTTTCATAATTTTATCCTATAACGAATAATTTACAATCTTTGTATATTCAAGCCAATCCCAGATTCATCCACTGATGAAGTAAAGGAAATCGGTGAATAAATAATGAGGTTTTCTTGGCAAATTAGAATGTAGTATAATCTATCTTCGTTCTCTTATTTTTTTTTCTAAAATGTCAATCATTTCGTTAACCATAAAGTCTCC
>CAWTZT010000099.1:0-3436 GCA_963919845.1 Thaumarchaeota archaeon CSP1-1 | reverse complement strand
TTTGACAACCACAACCACAGGTACAAGTATAAAGATTCATTTCTTTTGTGCCTGATTCACTGGAACCATATTCTGTCCAAAATCAAAGGCTAACAATAGCTTGTCTTCCATATTCTTTAATCGTTCTTTTTACTATCTCTATTACTCCAACCTGATATTTATTATAAATCAGGTCTATGATATAGATTCGAATCCATGAAGCCAGGATAAACGGAAGAGCTAGCAAGGCACTAGCTAGGAACACGTTTTCGTGAATTAGACCATTAAGGAGTGGTAAGACTAGAACGTTAATTGTCCAGGATATAGGAAGCCCAACACCTGCAGACCACGCAGCTTTAACAGCTAAGTCTTTTTTATATTCTCAGAATGATTTTGAAACTAAAAATGAAGAAATTTACTCAATTACAATTTTTCCTAATTGGTCAATTTCAATACATTTTGAATGGTAACTATCAAAAACTATGTTACATTCTGGGCAAAGAGATTTGATAACCTGGTGGCAAATTGTACATTTTTCAATCTGAGTAGTATCCTCTCCACATCTTCTACAGATTTCATTTCTCATATTGTACAGTGGAAAAATTATGAATAATAACCAAGTGTGTGTTCAAAAATGACCTACAGCTGAGCTTTGAAAATTTTTTCTTTTTAATTAAATTTTAATATGGTAAAAGAACGAATATTAAAATTATAATTTTTTAATTAAATTTTGATAAAACTTTTTTCAAAAAAAAAAATTAATGCAATTTTTTTATAAACTTGAACTAATTTACCTAATTCTTAGTCCATCTTATAGTTTATATTTTCAGGCTCTTTTTCTTCACGTTCCAGTTTGATAATTATCGTATTTCCAATTTTATTGAAAATTCTTTGTCTTTTTTTGTTTGTGAAAATCCACCCTAGTATAATATCAATAGGTAAAAGAAAGGACTTGCCAAAACTTGAAATAACAATTTCTTTCAAATTTGCTTTTTCACCTCTCAAATTGGTAATTTTTAATTGTAATGCCATTTTTCCTATAGACTGTCCTGTTTTGTATTCTAAAATGATCCAATAACCTAAAAAAACCAAGGAAATTGGAGCCCAATCAAATGTACTTTCATATTGAAAATCATCGTAAATTAAATTCTCAAAATTTGATGCATAAAAAACAACAAAAAAAATGGCAAATGCACCTGCAAAAACAATCACGTAGTCAATTAGCCATGCAAAAAATCTATCACTCCACCTGGCAATTTTAATTTGAGACGATTGATGTGGGTCTTCTTCAGTCTCTGGCATGTTAACGATTCATTTTAAGTTGATTAATAATACTTTTCTCATTTAATTTGCACAAAAACTATGCATGTTTCTGACCTTTTGTTATTATGAGGGGGTTCTAATCAAGATCAATAGTAAAGTTTGATAATATGCATCCAAAAAAAATAGAACGATTACATAATGTCTGTAAAGTAGTTGGCGATTTAAAATCACAACTAATTCAAGAATTACCTCACTATGGTCATCAAGCTCTTTTTTTCCAAAACGATGAAATTACTACTGGTCAGCTTAACAATAAAACTGAGATAAAAATTCACCTACTTACAGGGCAGCTATTATTTTTCCATAATGAAGACGGCATCTACATTGATTTAATTAAGGAAAATATTTCTGAAAAATTACAACCAATTGCAGCAAAGTATAATCTAAAATTACCTGAGAAGACATTAGAAAATGTCACACATTCGGAGTTATCAGATTTTTATGATTATGCTATTAAAGCAAAAAGAACTATTGAGCTGTTTCGATTTACATTGGATGGAAAATTCACACTAGTTCATCTTTGGCCTGACCATTTTGATTTTTCTGTAGAATGGTTTACTGGCAAAAAGGATGAGCAAATAGGGGCTGGTATTTCTCCCGGAGATGAACAGTATGAGGAGCCTTACTTCTACATGAATCCATACCCTTTCAATTCTAAGGTAACCCAAAACAATCTACCTGTTGGTACTTGGCATACATCTAGCTGGAAGGGAATTAAAGTAGACCGAGAGGACCTTGCCAAATACCCTCAAAATGAAGTCACTGATCTTTTACATCAGCTTTTCTTAATTGCAAAAAAGAATTTTGACTAACTTTAACTAGATTTTTATTTTTCTTGTTATCTAAGAATTTGGAATCTAAATGACAAAAGAGATGATAAATCAAATTTATGATGATAAATGTGAAAGATTATTGCAAGAAGATGAAGTAAGATTTGCAGGAATAATTAATGATCAAGGAACCTTGATTTCTGGAGGATTCAAAAAAGGACTTATACCATTAGAAGGAGATGAAACAAAATTAAAATCTTTCATGGAATTTGTTTCAAAGATTTCAATTAGAACGGAATTTGACGAAAGTTTAGGACCAATTAACTACCTAGCTGCAAGGAGAGACAAAGCAGTTTTGGTAAGCTTTCCATTTCCTGTAAGCAAGATAGTTTTGTTGATATCTGCAAACCCTTCAGTTGAAATTGAAAAATTAGCAAAAAAAGTTGTAGATATTTTCAGTGGAATTTCCTAAATTTTTATTTGATTTAGTTTTTAGGAAGTTTAATGGAAATAGTTGTTGGATTATTTCTAACTGATATCGAACCACCGTGACTATCAATAATTGTTTTTGCCATCTTCAAACCTAATCCGGTACCTTCAGTTTTTGTAGTATACAAAGATGAAAATACTTTGTTTATGATTTCAACTGGAATTCCTGGCCCAGAATCTTTGACCTCTATTACTATATGATCATTGAATTCTCGAGCAAAAATGTTTACAACGCCATGGTTTTTCATAGCATCAATGGAGTTTTCAATTAAATTTGTAATCACAACTACCATCTTGTAAAAATTTCCAAAAACTTTGAAATCATTTTTTGGTAAATTGATTTTTACGTCGTTTGGTAATTCTTTAGGTTTTGACATTTGTAGCAATTCAGAAAGTGCAAATGAAGTCTTTTTTATTGTCTTTGAATGAGTTTGGTTTTCAGTTAGAAGTAATTTGTTTTCGAGTTTTGTACTATCCATAAATGCTTCTATTTTTAATATAGCTTTTTCAATCATTTCTAGTGCACCTAAGGTTTTGTTGTCAATATTTTCATTTCCAAGCGTTGTTTTAAGATATGAATTTGAGATTTTAATTACAGAAAGAGCATCTGTGGCACGTTGTAAAAAGTGGTCATTCGATTCTAATTTGCCTCCATTGAGTTGTAATTTTGTTCTCCTCAAAGATGAATGCATCGTAAATCTTTGAATGAAGGATCTATTATGAGCATGTTTGTCCACATTGGATAACGAAAATTAAGTGATTTTTGGAAAGATACAAAAAATAGGCTTTCAATTAGATATCTTGTATTGGAAGACATTTATGAAAATGCATCTGAAAACTTTTTAGAATTATCTAGCCACCAAAGATTACAAATT
>CAWTZT010000098.1:0-3484 GCA_963919845.1 Thaumarchaeota archaeon CSP1-1 | reverse complement strand
TTAATTTTCACGCCTGATCTTCTTTTCAATACGTTATAAGTTTTGGTATTGAATACCAGTAATTACCAATCATTACCAATAGGTATATATATTTCTGCCAATGAGCGGAGATTATGAGTAAACAAATAACTCAACATGGGTATTCAAACGCCTCTCAGCAAGCTAAGGATATTTTCCAAATCTACCAAAAAAACTTTGGTAAATATTTTAATGAAGTTGAAAAAGCAGTACCACAGAATTTTCGTTCTGTGTCTAGCTGTCAAATAACATTTCTTGAAACCTGGAAAAATACTGTTGATGCCGTATTAGATGCACAAAAGAAATATGCACAAAAGGCTCAATTAGACACACAGGTTCCTCAAGCTGCTAGTAGGGCAATAGATAGAGCAGTTGATGGATTGATCAAAGCACAACTAATCCAAGATCAGTTTGTTAATGCAGCAATTGAAGCCACAGAAAAAAACGTAAAATCGTTTTATGAATCTGCAGAAGAATTTGCAGAATTCCAAAATAATCTGATTGAATCATGTTTTACATCTTTCAAGAATGTAAAAAACTAATTTAATCATGATTTTTTTTCTTTTTTAATTCTCAACTATGTGAAGGTAAAAAAAATTAACGATGAAGAAAATTCTAAACGTAAAATAGATGAAATCTCTATTGAATGGGAAAATTTAGAACAACGAGCAAGTGCATTATTCAAAAATTTAACTCTAGTATTCAAAAGAATTAAAAGCAAAAGTTAGAATTAAATTTTTTATACACCTAAGCTTTCAATCTTAGATAATTCTAAAGAGACTTTATCGCCTACAGATAGGCCAAGTTCTTTGTATTCATGCATGTCAATTTTAAGAGCTGTTAGACCTCCAGGAAGTCCTCCCATGCCGCCTCCAGAAATCATTTTGTTTAGTCCCTTCATCATATCATCCATATTTGAAAATCCCATAACATTAGGTCCAAATGGCGAGGATTGAGGCTGGCTACCTTCTTTGAAGTCCTTCGTTAAGGATAATGATACAACTACATATGGAGCCCCGTCTTGGGCGGCATCAATTCGTACTATTACGTATTCCTTTTTCATATCGTAAATTCTAAAATTAACTATTTTATATAGATTGAGAATGAGGCGCTTGACTTAAATCGGTAGTGCCAAACTGGCGAAATATGGCTCCATTAAACATTGCCGTAATAGTAAAGTTAGAACCTGATTTTTCTGAGGGGAATGTAAGCTATAATCCAGATGGAACTCTGAATAGAGGCGAAACAAAAAGTATCTTAGGTCCTCACAGTGCTATAGCTGCTCAGGCAGCATTTTATGCCAAAGTAAAGTATGGTGCAAACATTTCGGTAAGTACAATGGGTCCTCCTATTGCTGACTTGGCCCTAATGCAAGCTCAGGAAATTTGTGATTCAAATGAGCTCCATCTTTATAGTGATAGAATTTTTGCTGGAGCCGATACTTTGGCCACAGCTGAAGTATTGAAAACTGGAATAGAAAAAATGCAAGGAAAAATGGATATTGTTTTTTCTGGGCATCGAGCTTCTGATGGTGAAACTGGACAAACCGGTCCTCAAGCAGCTTGGAAATTGGGTTTTACTTTTCTTGGAAATGTAATTAGTTATGATGTTGATGTTGAGAAAAGAACCGTAAGAGCAAAAAGATTGGTTAATTTGCTTGGAGCAGACAATGTTATAGAAGAGATTGAGGCTCCATTACCAGTTTTTATTGCAATTGATCCGTCATTCAAGTCAAATTATAATTCAGTATCACAAAGATTGGCATTTGAGAAATTTCAGAACGAGGCCAAAATTCGTTCCAAAGATTACAAAAAATTTCTCAAAGTTTTCAATGTAGAACAACTAGGTGTCGACCCAACACTTGTTGGACTTCCTGGTTCTCCAACTATAGTTTACAAAGTAGAGCGAGTTCCTAAAAGTACAGCTACAAGACGGGCCGAAGTTGTAGATGGTTCTAATCCTGATGACATAAAAAAAGTAGTAGTCAAGATGAGAGAAGCACTAGCTGCCATGGTGATTAAATGAGTGAAGAAAAATATCGTCATCTTTATGTGGTGATCGAAATTGAAAATGGAAAACCTATTCCTGTAAGTCTAGAAATGTTAGGAGAAGCAAGGAGGTTAATGGATGATTTTAATAAAAAATATTCATCCAATGAAAAAGTTGTAGCCGTTTTACTTGGAGACAAAGTAAAAGAGCTTGCAAAAACTCTCATCCAATATGGTGCAGATGCAGTAATAGTAGCAGAAAGTCCTGAGCTAAAAGATGTTAGAAATACAATTTTTACAAAAGTTATTAGTCAAATTGCACTTGACTCTAAACTTGTAGATCAAATAGCTGAGGAATATGCAGGCCAGATTAAAAAACCTCGATACATGTTTTTTGCAGCAGACAGCATTGGTAGACATTTATCATCTACAGTTTTAGTTGAGTTAGATTCAGGTCTAGCTTCTGACATTAACAAACTTGAGATAAATGATTTACAAATTACACATCAGCAAAAAACTGCTGGAGAACGCATCAAGTATAAGAAGACACTTGAAATGTATAGACCAGATTTTTCTGGATTCTTGTGGACTACCATCTTATGTCTTGATAATACAAATGAAAAATTTAAGCGAGACTATCATCCACAATCTTGCAGTCTTATTCCAGGAGTTTTTGAGCCGCTTGAACCAGACACGAAACGAGAAGGAAAGATAATCGAATTTGTTCCTAAATTTGATGAGAGGGATCTTCGAATAAAAATTCTCAATAGGCAAATAGTCAAAAGCGAAGTAGAATTTGACATCTACAAAGCAATTGTTAGTTTTGGACGAGGAATTAAAGATGATCCTGAAAAAAATATTAAATTAATTGAAGGACTCGCAAAACAACTCGATGCAGAGATTGGAGTAACATTACCAATTTCTAAAAAACCGTTTTCTGTTAGTCAGTCTTTGGAATCAAAATATTTCATTCCTGATAGAGTCATTGGAACTAGCGGAAGTAAAACAAGTCCTTTGTTATATGTTGCAGCAGGAGTAAGTGGTGCAATGCAACATGTTTGGGGAATGAAGGAATCTGGATTTGTAGTTGCTATCAATCCTGATGAAGAGGCTCCCATTAAAGATGAATGTGATATTTTTATCAAAGGAAGAATGGAGGATGTCATTCCATTATTGGTTGAAGAGCTGAAAAAACAAACAATGGTTGCACAGGCATAGGTAGTGATAAAATTTGGAAAAATATGACGTAGCAATTATTGGAGGTGGATCTGCAGGATTAGCAGCACTAAAAAGACTTTCACAGCTTGGAAAACAAGCTATTCTTTTAGAAGCTGGATCAAAAGTTGGAGAAAAAAATATTTCTGGAGGAATTCTTTATTCTAAAAATCCTAAAAACGGCAAAGTAAACAACGTTGAAGATGTTTTTGAAAACTTTATCTCAGATGCACCAGTTGAAAGAAAAATTACAAAATATCTCC
>CAWTZT010000097.1:0-2685 GCA_963919845.1 Thaumarchaeota archaeon CSP1-1 | reverse complement strand
TAGAAAAGCATCTGGCGAACTTTTACTTTGCACAGATTCAGATACAAAACATTCTAAAAAAATGATGTCGCTTGCTGTCGCACATTTACTATCATTTAATCTAGATGCATTAACAGTCATTCCAAAAATGTTGTGTCTTGATAATTGGACAAAAATAACGTTACCAGTAATTTCTACATTTTTGCATACAAGATTTTCTGCTATTCGAGTAAATGATCCATCCAAGAAAACTGGGTATTTTTTTGGAAGTTTTTTTATCATAAAAAGAAAAGTCTACGAAGCAGTTGGAACTCATGAAGGAGTTAAACAAGAATTAATTGAAGATGGGGCTTTAGGAATGAAAGTAAAAGAATCTGGGTACAAATTAAAAATGGTTCGAGGAGAACATTTAGTCGATGCTGTCTGGGCCAGAAATTGGGACACATTATGGAATGCAATTAAGAGATTGATGATACCATTTTTCCTGCAAAATCGTCGTATTGCAGTAGGTGTTTTTTTTGCTGTATTATTTTTGCTTTTAATGCCATTTCCTATACTGATTTATTCTGGATTATTTTTTCACTTGGGTAATTCATTTGAATTGTTATTTTTTATATCAGCAATAGCATCTACGCTAGTTTATTTTGCTTGTGTTGCAGATGCGACAAAGGCTTTGCAAATTAAAACCATCCATGCTTTGCTTGTCCCCATTGGTAGTTTCATTGTGGTTTCGGGATTCCTAGCAGGCATAGTACAGGCAAACGGTAAAACTGCTGTGACTTGGAGAGGAAGAAAATATTGTATGAAAGAACAGGTTCAAAATTCTATTAGTGTATAGGCTAAAAGTTCTAAAAGATAATGTTAGTCTATTTTGAAGATAGTAAGGGTTATAGAATAACAAAGTAAAGATTCAGTCTCTTGGAAAAGTCAGGAATCTTTATTGGTGGATTAATAGGGGCCACAATTGTTTTATTGACATTTACTTTTGTTATGATTCCGCCTCCAATCATTTCTCCTCCTGACTTGATAGCAACTAACGGGCATTCTGTTAGTACGGTTGGTGAAGAAACTCCAATTTTTAGTAGTAAAGAACTTTCGTTTATAGAAATTTTTGATAGATCCGAACAGGGAGTAGTTCGAGTAAATGTAATAAAATCTGATCAAATTTTAGGAAATAATGGAATAGGTTCTGGTTTTGTTTTTGATACACGTGGTCACATTATTACGAATAATCATGTAATTGAAAATTCAGAAAAAATTATTGTCACATTCCTAGATGGTAGTTCATTCAATGCTGAAATTGTGGGGGCGGATCCTTTCACAGATCTTGCAGTAATTAAGGTAGATGCAGACCCATCTCTTTTACATCCATTACAACTTGGGGATTCAGCTAATCTCAAAGTTGGAATGCAAGTTGTAGCAATTGGAAATCCTTTTGGATTATCGGGTTCAATGACTGCAGGAATTGTTAGTCAATTAGGACGTTTGTTACCTTCTCAAGATACTGGATTTTCAATTCCAGATATTATTCAGACAGATGCAGCAATAAATCCTGGAAATTCAGGGGGTCCACTTCTAAACAAGAGAGGAGAAGTTATTGGAATAAACACGGCCATACAATCTGTAACTGGAGAGTTTACAGGGGTTGGTTTTTCGATTCCATCGCAAACTGTAGCAAAGATTGTACCTCAATTAATCAAAAGAGGAGAATATGATCATCCATGGGTTGGAATTTCTGGAAGAGATATTGACCCCGACCTTGCTAAAGTTCTCAATATTAGAGATACTAGAGGTTTTCTTATTGTCACAGTAATTGAAGGAAGTCCTGCAGACAAAGCAGGTCTTCAAGGAACATCAAAAACCCTGGAATTAGACAGCGGCACTTACCAAGTAGGAGGGGACATTATCTTATCAGTAGATGGAAAACCAGTTAGAGAAATTTCTGATATTTTGATTCATCTACAACGGGAAAAATCCGTAGGAGATGAAATGGTTTTAGAGATTCTTAGAAATGGCAGGACAACTAATATAGTTATAGAATTAGAAGAAAGGCCAAACTCGAATTAGACTTTCCTAAATTATTAATTTTATTTTTTTTTAAAGTCTTGGAATAACTTTTGATCTTGCAGTTACTGCAATAATACTAATTATTGAAATACCTAAAATCATAATAGCAATCGTACCAAATTCTGGAACAACTTGTATTTTTTCCATGTCTCCAATATCCGGACCTGTTAATTGTTCATTTGTTCCAAAGCCAAGGAATTCTACTTCAACATCAACAGGATCAGCATTAGATGTTGCTCGAGGTAATGGCATTGTTTGATGATTATTTTCTCCATCTTGATCATATACTCCCTGCTCGTCAAGAATTACTGTACCATCTTGTGTTACCTTGATGTTGTAGTTTACATCTTGGTAGTTGTTTCCTTGTGGATCTTCAAATTCTACTTCAATTGACATACTTTGTCCAGCTCCTGCAGGATGGGTTTCAATTTCAATCATTGGAGAGTCCATGAAGCGTTTCATAACTTCCTCTTGGGAAACTCCTGGAAGTGAAGTAGAAGGAGTAATACGAGTTGAAGATGATGCTTGTCCAGTTGGTTCTGTTTCAGAACAAAGTCTGTCACCACAAACTATACCTGAATTTCTAGAACCATATGATTTTGCGCCTTTTGGTCCAACTGCCTGACCTTCTGCTTCTTG
>CAWTZT010000096.1:0-23536 GCA_963919845.1 Thaumarchaeota archaeon CSP1-1 | reverse complement strand
TTTTTTAATTATTTGATGCTGTGCAATTGGACACACAAAATAACATTAACCATAATTTTAGATAAAAAGTGGATTGGAATCAAGGAATCGTAATCACAGGTTGGGGATATTTTTCTGGCAGACTATGTAATAGAAAAAAATAATTACAATCATGCATCAGAGGGAGAACTAGATTGTGAGGACATAATTATGAATGAAAAAGAACGCTTTGGAAGAGTCAGGACTAGTATGATGAAAACTCTGCGCAAAAAATATGGAAGAGAAACAGCTGATAGGGCTTTATCTAGAATTAACAAAAGATTATCGGAGGATTCTTTGAGGATCAAAAATAATTTAGAACAACCTACGTATTCAATATAGATATCCTAAATTCTTAGCTTTGTGTTGTACCGCAATCGGGACAAAATTTTGCACCAGTTGAAATTTTAGCACCACATTCAGAACAAAATCTTGTTTCTGAGCCGGCTTCAGTTTTTGTACTGCCATATATTCCGGAAACTCTCACAGCACCTGATGGTACATATTTTTCATCATCTATAATCTCAACAGGTTGAAAATCTTTTTCCTCTATGAAGGTCATAATTCTTGGAACTGGTTTTTCCTTGTTATTTGGATCAGGAACCATATCTCCTAACCAAAATGAATACCTCATTAGAGTAAGTTCAGGAGTAGAGAATGCTAGGGTATGGCTTGACATGTAATCTTGAGCTGCTTGTTTTGCGTTGAAAACTTTCATGAACTCAATATTCTTGATTTATGTATAATAGTTTCTAGGTAGTGGACCGGGAGGGAATTGAACCCTCGACATCCGCGTTGCGAACGCGGCATTATACCACTAAACCACCGGCCCTCTTCTTACCAAAAGATAATCTGTTTTTATTCATTTACTCAAGGAATAATAGCCTGCTCCAATTGCTGAAATTTGATGACATATGATACTATAATTATTGACTCTCATGTGGTTTTACCTCAAGGACTAGTTGACAAGAATATTGTTATCGATGATGGAAAGATAGTCAGTCTCACAAACGAACAACCTCAATGTGATAATAAAATTAATGCAAATGGATTGGTTTCAATTCCTGGTGTTATAGACACACATGTTCATTATGGTGTATATTCTCCAATTGAAAAAGCAGCTGTCTCTGAATCGCATGCTGCCGCTATTGGAGGAGTAACTACAATGATGAGAATGCTTCGTCTTGGAAGTTCGTATAAAACATCTTTAGTACCGCAATTAATTGCAAGTTCAAATTCACACTATATTGACTATACAATTCATGCATCAATCTTCAATCAACAACAAATTGATGAAATGAAATTCTGTTTAGACAAATGGATTATGTCATTCAAATTATACATGAATCTTGGAGGAGATATAGGCAATGTGTATATGGATATGGAGCCAGGAACCAACTCGTTGCGTGAAGCAAACGTTGAAGTTAATTCAGAAATTGTCAAAAAAGTGGTTGAAACTGCAGCCTCATTTCACTGTCCAGTTTTAGTACATGCAGAAGATTATGAATTATGTTCTTGTGGAATAAAGAAAGAAAAAGAAAACAAAAAAGATGGTCTAAATTCTTGGTCAAAAAGTCGAGCACCAGAATCGGAAGTCAAATCAATTAAAACAATTTCAAAATTTGCGCGAGATTGTGGATGTACCTTATACTTTGTTCATATTGGTTCAACTGATGCGCTAAACCAAATAAAAGAAGAAAGGAAAAACGGAACAAAAATTTACGTAGAAACATGTCCACATTATCTTACCCTTTCGTATGAAAAACAGAAAGGATACCTAGCAAAAGTGATGCCACCAATTAGATCTGCAAATGATGTAGCTAATGTATGGACAGCAATTAAGGATAATCAAATCAATACTATTGGTACTGATCATGTTGCAAATCAATTGAAGTTGAAACTTGGAGGAGATGATGTTTGGGATGCTCTAGCAGGATTTCCTGGTATTGGAACACTATTACCAATTTTATTGAGTGAGGGAGTAAACAGGGATAGAATTTCACTTCAACAGTTAACTGAACTAACAAGCACAAATGCTGCAAAAATTTTTGGAATGTATCCCAAGAAAGGAACAATAGAAATCAATTCAGATGCTGATATAACATTAATTGATCTAAAAAAAGAGATGAAGGTTTCTAGTGATCTATTTGGTGGTTTTTCAGATTATATTGTATACGATGGATGGAAACTCAAGGGTTGGCCTGTAAAAACAATTGTTCGTGGAAAAGTTGTTGCAGATAATTTTGAAGTTATTGGTAAAACTGGATATGGAAAAATGGTGGTAAGAAAACCAGAAAGCTAGGTTATGATTTCAAATTTTCCACTACTCTTTGCTTTGTAAATCACATCAGGCTTTCTTGTAAAAATACCAACTTCCATTACCCCAGCAATTAGTTTAATTTTTTGTGCAAGAGCTTTTGGTTTTTTAATTATACCAAAGTTACAATCTAAAATTACATTTCCATTTTCTGTTATGAATGGATAACCACGTTCAATAGTACGAATAATTGGTTTTCCTCCCAATTTTTTAATTGATTTAGTAACTGTGTTTCTTGCAAGAGGATGAATTTCAACAGGGACTGATCTATTGAAATTTTTTACAAATTTTGATTTGTCTGCCATGATAACAACTTTTTTTGCAGCATTGATTAGAATATTTTCTCTTAGAAGTGCTCCTCCTCCACCTTTGATCAAATATTTTTGATGGTCAATTTGATCTGCACCATCAAAAACTACATCAATTTTTTCTACTTGATCTGCTTCGATGAGATGAATTCCTCCTTGTTCAGCTATCAATTTAATTTGTAATGAAGTTGGAATGGCTCGTACGTGTAAATCATTTTCACGTAAATATTTTGAAAGAGAATTTACAAATGCAGTTGCTGCTCTACCACTACCTAAACCTAAGATATATCCATTTTTTACAAACTTTAGGGCATCTCTTGATAATGCCAATATGGCATCATCATATGACAATTATTCTACCTCTGCTTGCTCTAATTTGGAGAGTGTTTTCATTATCTCTCCTTTAATTTTGTCCAAATCGTCTTCGTCGTCATCAAACTTTTCCTCTTCAGGTAATTTTATTGTGGGTTTTGGTTTCTTTTCTTGGGGCTCAGAAATTATTTCAGTTTTTGGTAAATCGAGTGTAAGTTGAGGTTTTTCGGGCATTGTTGAACCAATGCTTGTCTGAAGAATCTCAATTTTTTCATTAAGTTGGCTTTGTGGTTTTTCAATTTGTTTTCTAACTAAATCTATTGTTTGTTTTCGTTCATGATCAAAACTAGGGAATTCTGAAATCTTAGTTGGAATTTCTGTAAGTGTAGTAATTTCAAATGACTTTGGTTTATCTTGATTAACTCCTGCAGGTGTCGAATTAGTTTCTTGAGAAATTTCTTTTTGAATTTGTGATTGGGTGTATTCTTTATCTTCTTTAACTATCTTGATTTTTTCTTGAGATTTTTTCTTATTTTCAGGAATCTGAGTGTTTGTTAAACTAATCTTTGAAGTTAGTTCGTATAATCTCTTATCTAGTTGAGATAATTTCTGGTCCATTAATGTGATTAATCCATCGCCTACAGGTCCAAGGTCAGGATGTTTGCTTGCTTCTTCAAGTTTTTCCATTTTTGATAGAATGAGCCCAAATTGGTGTTGATATCTTATCAGTAACCTATCTCGTTGAATTTTTGGTAGTCCTGACTCGTTTTGATACAGTCTTGAGATTGTTTTAGTGAGAATCTCCTTTTCAATACTTAAAGAATGGATTTTATTTTTAATCTGAGAATTTGCTCGGAGAGTTTGAATTGGGTTTTTTGGCTTTGGGATTTTACGAAGAGCAGCAGCAGTAGCAACACCAGCAACTGAACTCAGAATAAGCACTATTTCTTGCATCTAGGTATACCATTTGATCCAAGAGTATTTTCTAATTTTCGAGTCTGGGAATCCACAACTGGCACATCTGTGATGACGCTTGTGATAGGAGTTTTTTCCGCATCTTCTACACCTGATGTGGACCTTTTTCTTTGTGAATCCACCCATTGAGGTTGTGCCTTTAACCATGTTGTATCACTCATGTTGGAGGTGGAGAGATCATTACCACATTATCTCCTCGAACAACTATGGTACCAAGACTCTTTGAATCGCCTTCAGAAGGGATCTCTTCTGATTGGTCGAGTAGCAGGTTCATGTGCTGGTCAAAGCCAAGTAAACTCCCTCTAATAGTCTTCCCGCCTTTTAGCTTTATCAAGACTATCTTATTGATGCTCTCATCCAATACCTTTACTGCCATATCTACAGACATTATATCACTTATTAGAGCTGATCAGAGGGATTATTTTAAATTATCATTGGTGTAACTTTCGGTTTTTATGTGTAAGTCATGTTTGACTCGCCTTTACCAAGTTTTTTACGATTTCGTTTAGAAGCTTTTTTCCATCTTTTACGGTTGCATGTGTAGGGTCTCCCCATACACCACTCTTAGTTGCTTTTAGGAAAGATTTAGACGCAAGTTTACTTAAACGTAATTTTTCCTTTTTTGACAAATTTTTTGTAATTAGACCTCTCTTTGCTTTTTTCATATTTACATTGTTTGAAATTGCACGCATAAGTGAGGTTTCTACAAAGCCTGCATGATCAAATTCAGTTTTCATAAAATTCCAATACGAAAAAACAAAAACTCTGATTTTCCTTTTTGTTTCACGTTCAATTTTGTTCTTAATATCTAGTAACGCCGTTTGATTTCCATGATGGCCATTTAGGATGACTAGTCTCTGAATCTTATTACTCACAAGCGATTTACCCAAGTCAATTAACTGTTTTTGTAAAGTTGAGGTTTTTACGCTTAAATTGAAAAAAGGTGAATGTTCGAAAGAAACCCCAAAATTGATTGTAGGTAGTAACAAAAAATTGCATTTATTTGAAACTCGTTTAGCAATTTCAGTCACTATATCAGAATCGGTTGAAATCGGAAGGTGTTCTCCGTGCTGTTCAATTGAACCTACCGGAATTACCGCTACTTGCTTCTTTTTTTTTATAATTTTTCGTAGATCTGGATCAAACTGGTCTTTTATTTGCATTATATTCACTTGAATTTTGTGTGAACCTTTCTCCAGCGGACCTCTAATTTGTTTTCAAGATGCATCTTTATTGCCTTATGTAGAGTTTGAGCTTCTAATTTTTGTCCCTTCTTCTTAACTGATTCCAGACTATCTTCAGGCTTTACCGTGAAAGAATCTTGAAAAATAATTGGTCCTTGGTCTAGCTCCTCAGTTACATAATGAGCAGTTACACCAATGATTTTAGTTCCTCTCTCATATGCCTGTGCGTAGGCTAGTGCCCCTGGAAATGCCGGTAAAAGTGAGGGATGAATATTGATAATTCTATGTGGGTATCTCCAAACAAAATTAGGTGTCAAAATTCTCATAAATCGAGCTAAAACAATAAGGTCAATATCGTACTTTTTACAAATTGAAAGAATTTTTGACTCTGCTTTTGTTTGATCTTTTTCATTAATTAACACAAAAGGAACTTTGGCTTTTTTTGCCATTGTAGATAATGCCTTCTCTGTTCCAACTATTACACAAATTTTTCCTTTTAGTGAATGCTTAGAATATGCATTAAGAATTTCTTTTAGACAATGTTCCTCTTTTGTTACGAATATTGCTATGTTCTTGTTGGAATTGATTTCGTGATGAGCAGTAACTTCCATTTTTTGTTTTTTTGCAAGTTTTTGTAGCTCACTATTGAATTTGTTAACATCAATTTTCTTTGAAAAAGAAATTTCTAGATACATTCCAAAAAGTCCCTTGATTACATTCTGATTTACTTTTTCGATATTTCCTTTTTGTTGAAATGCAAAATTTGTAAAAGCTGCTACCACTCCTTCCTTATCTCTTCCTACAACTGTTATTCCAACTATTGTTATTTTCACTACCGTTGTTAATTTCGCATACTTATAATTTTTAGAAAATAGTGCGGGAGGTGGGATTTGAACCCACGAACTCCTAAAAGACAGGGTCCTAAGCCCTGCGCCTTTGACCAGGCTTGGCAACTCCCGCACAGCAGTTGTCTATAAACACAAATTTATCTATTATTGATAATGAGTGATATGGCAAAATTATTTGGAACAAATGGAATTCGTGGAGTTTTTGGAAAAGATTTAACTTTAGAATTTATTCATGACATAACTCTTTCAATTGCAACTTATTTCAAAAAAGGAACAATACTAGTTGGCTATGATGGAAGAGATTCAAGTCCTGTAATATCTAAGATAGTTTGTTCTGCATTAAATTATGTAGGACTTGATTGTAAAAATGCAGAGCTGGTTCCAACACCTGCTTTAGAATTTGCAACAAAAAGTCTTGGATATAATGGCGCAATAATGATTACAGCATCACACAATCCCCCAGAATACAATGGAATTAAACCAATAGCATCAGATGGTGTAGAAATTTCTAGAGAAGACGAATTGGTAATTGAAGACATTTATTTTAATAAAAAATGGAAAAAAGGTCCTACTCGCTGGGGAACAAAAGAAAAAGAAGATTCCGTAATCAGGATTTATCTTGATGGGATCAAATCTCAAGTAAATTCCTCAAAAATCAAATCAAAACAATTCAAAGTTGCACTTGATCTAGGAAATGGAGCACAAGCAGTAACTGCCCCAAAACTCTGTGAAGAACTTGGATGTAAAATATTTTTAATTAATGAAAAAATTGATGCTTCTTTCTCTGGTCGTGGTTCAGAACCAACCACTGAAAATCTGCAAGAACTTTCTGATGCAGTAAAAAAAAATAGAGCAGACTTTGGAGTTGCTTTTGATGGTGATGGTGACAGAAGTATTTTTTGTGATAATGAAGGAAAAATCCTATCTGGAGACAAGTCTGCACTTCTATTATGTAAATTTATTTTAGAAAAAAATCCCGACTCGAAAATTATTACATGCTTAAACTCTGGTTCAAGTATTGAAGTTATTGCAAAAGAAACTCAATCTGAAGTTACTAGAACTAAAGTTGGAAGTGTTGAGGTTTCAAGAAAGATGGTTCCAACAAAAGCACTGATAGGTTTTGAAGAAAATGGAGGGTTCATGTATGGAAAACATAATCAGGTAAGAGACGGTGCGATGACTATGGCTCTAGTGCTTGATTTGTTATCTTTATCAGACAAGTCTATTCGTCAGCATGTTAGTGAATTACCTCCATCTTTTACCACTAAAGACAAGATTACTTGTTCAAAAGAGGAAGCAAAAAAAGTAATCCAAATCCTACTAGAAAAAAACCCTAATTCAGATACAACTGATGGAATTAAAGTCATTTTTGATACTAAAAATTGGTTAATGGTAAGACCAAGTGGAACAGAACCAATAATTAGAATTTATGCAGAAGGAGACTCCCAAGAAAAACTTGACAATATAATGTCAGACTATATTCATAAGATAAAATCAATCCTTGGCAGATAACACTTTTAAAACGAATGGAGAGCAATCATTGGATGGAAATGATCCCTCAGGGTGATACAAAATGACTAAAGGTTATTACGTAAAATTTGAAGTTCCTCAAGACCTAGTGCAACCTATCTTAGAAGCAGTTAGAGTTGCTGCACAAAGTGGAAAGGTAAAAAAAGGAACCAATGAAGCAACGAAGGCAATAGAACGTGGAACTAGTAAATTGATAGTTATCGCTGAGGATGTTGAACCTCCAGAGGTTGTTGCACATCTTCCTATAATCTGTGAGGAGCAGGGAGCAGCATATGCATTTGTTCCAAGCAAACAAGAATTAGGAAAATCACTTGGTATCGAAGTAACATCTGCTGCTGCAGCTATCTTAGATCCTGGTGATGCCCAACACATCGTCGATGAAGTTACATCAAAAATTTCTAAGATAAAAGGTGGCAAGTCTGATAAATGAGCGTAACAAAAGATATTCTAACTCCTGCTGAAATTATCCAAATTGTAGGTAGAACAGGTATTGCAGGCGAAGTTATTCAAGTGCGAGTGAAAATTTTAGAAGGAAAAGACAAAGGTAGAGTTATAACAAGAAATGTTAAAGGCACTCCAAGAATGGGTGATACTTTGCTACTTCGAGAAACAGAAAGAGAAGCAAAGAAGATTAGGTGATTAAGACTTGAGCCTTTTAGTTAAACCTTGTAGCTTTTGTGATAGACCTGTTGCAAAAGGATCTGGAACAATGCTTGCAAAAAACGATGGAACTGTTTTGTGGTTTTGTTCCGCTAAATGTAAAAAAAACATGTTAGATCTTAAACGCGATCCAAGAAAACTAAAGTGGACTAAAAAATTCGTTAAAGGCGGAATCAGAATTAAGAAGTAAATTGGTTGAACAAACACTCATCATAGTAAAGCCAGATGCAGTAAAGAGAAATCTAACTGGAAAAATTCTCACACGTTTTGAAAGAAAAGGATTTCAAATTGTCAAATTAAAAATGTTAAATTTCACAAAAGATATTGCTGAAGTGTTTTATTCTGATCATAAATCAAAACCATTTTTTAGTGAACTTGTCTCTTTTATTACATCTGGACAAGTAGTTGCAGCAGTAATTGAGGCAAACAATGCAATTTCAACCACAAGACTTATGATTGGAGCTACAAAATCTTTTGAAGCTGCACCAGGTTCGATTCGTGGTGACTTTGGACTTGGAATAACTGACAATATCATTCATGCATCAGATTCCAAAGAAAGCTTTGAAAAGGAAGTGAAGGTAGTATTCGAGTGATTAAGGTTGCGCATAAGACAACCAATAGTGGCTGTTCTAGGTCACGTTGATTCAGGAAAAACATCCATTCTAGATAATATACGAGGGACTGGTGTACAAGGCAGAGAAGCTGGAGGAATTACTCAACATATCGGAGCTAGCTTTCTTCCCACTGATACCATTAAAAAAATAACTGGACCTCTTTATGAGAAGCTCAACAAAGGCGAAGCCACAATTCCTGGATTACTTGTTATTGATACACCTGGGCATGAAATATTTACAAATCTAAGAGCTCGTGGAGGATCAGCAGCTGACATTGCGATTTTAGTTGTAGATGTAAATCGAGGTTTTCAACTACAAACCAATGAAAGCTTGAAGATTCTTGAAAGCCGAAAGGTTCCGTTTGTTGTTGCGCTAAACAAAACTGATATGGTTTCAGGCTGGAAAAATACTGATACTCCTTACATTTCTCAAGCCATCAAGCAACAAGATCAATTTGTTCAAACTACACTTGATGAAAAAATCTATGATGTTGTAACAGCACTATCTGTTCTAGGATATCAATCAGAAGCGTTTTTTCGAGTAAAAGATTTTGCAAAAGAGGTTTCTATTGTTCCTGTGAGTGCAAGGAGCGGTGTAGGAATTCCTGAACTATTAGCTGTGTTAGTTGGACTGGCTCAACAATTTCTACAGAAAAGACTAAATCAAGAAGAAAAATCAACACGTGGAATAATTCTTGAAGTAAACGATGAGGTAGGATTAGGACCCACAGCAAACATGATTCTCATTGATGGTCATTTGAAAAAGGAACATAACATAATTGTTGCAAAGAGGGATTCAGTTGTTGTTACTAAACTAAAGGCTATGTTACTTCCTAAACCACTTGATGAAATGCGAGATCCTAGAGATAAATTCAAACCAATAAACGAAGTTCAAGCTGCTGCTGGAATTAAAATTGCATCACCTGATTTAGATGGAGTTCTTCCAGGAAGTACTGTTTACGCTACTGATGATGCAACTAAAGCTGACGAGCTTAAAAAATCGATAGAATCTGAAATGAAGGCAGTCTTTATAAAGACTGAAACAAAGGGCGTGATTCTAAAATGTGATACAATTGGATCTTTAGAAGCATTAATAGAAATGTTAAGACGCCAGCAAATTCCAATATCTATGGCAGACATTGGTCCTGTAACTCGTCGTGATGTCATGGAGGCAAAAGCCATCAAAGAAAACAATAGGCATCTAGGAGTAATTCTTTCATTTAATGTCAAAGTTACTCCTGAAGCTGAAACAGAATCAGAAAATTATCACATAAGGATCTTCTCTGATAAAGTCATCTATTCTTTGCTTGATTCCTATACACAATGGGTTGATGAAGACAGCTCAAACGTAGAAAATTCTATGTTTGCTGAACTTACTCCTATTGGAAAGTTTACTTTCTTGAAAGGATATATTTTTAGAAATAGTAATCCAGCTGTTTTTGGAATTAGGGTTGATGCTGGAATTCTACGACAGAAAATTGCATTTATGAACAAGTCTGGAAAAAAAATAGGAACAATTCACCAATTACAAGATCAAGGAAAAACTATGGAATCTGCAAAAAAAGGACAAGAGGTTGCATGTTCTGTTAAAAACATT
This sequence comes from Thaumarchaeota archaeon CSP1-1, assembly GCA_963919845.1. GTDB lineage: Archaea > Thermoproteota > Nitrososphaeria > Nitrososphaerales > Nitrosopumilaceae > CSP1-1. The sequence goes on along the minus strand of CAWTZT010000096.1, from coordinate 13,174 downwards.
ACTGTTGGAAGGCAGATCAAAGAAGAGGATGTTTTCTACACTCTTCCACCTCCAGATGATGCAAAACAATATCTAAAAAAATTCATGAATAAGCTTAGCTCCGAAGAACTTCAGATTTTAAACGAAATAGTTGAAATCCAAAGATTGCTAAATCCAGTTTATGGTTACTAAAATTAAGAAAATTTTTGTGCAATCAAGCTTATACCCGGCTCGCCCACAGCACCAACGACTCTATCAACTGGTTGACCATTTTTGAACATGATAAAAATAGGTATAGATTGAATTCCTAATTTAGTTGCAATATCTGGATTTTCATCAATGTTTAGTCTTGCAAAGCGGATTTTTTTGAATTTTTTTGATAGTCTAGTAAACACTGGATGCATGGATTTACATGGGCCACACCACTCTGCCCAAAAATCTACAAGAGTTGGAGTTTCTCTAGAAATCACCTGCTCAAAATTAGAAGAAATTAGTTCAATAACCCCTGATTCCTCTTGAATTTTTCGCTCTTCTTGAATTTTTATCATATCAGCTAATTTTTTAGCCTTAATTTTTTCAAGCTCTTCATCACTCAATACCTCAAATAGGTTAAAGATTATTTTATTCGTTATCATCGAGTTTAGAGAGTTATTTTAAATCTATTCTAATTCCACTTGTTTCGATTTCATATCGTAGTGGTGCAGGTAGTTCTTGATACGATTTGTTTACAAGAATCTTAATTTGATCATCTGGAACCTTAACTGCTCTAAGTAAATTTCCTCGTTGATGAGCATATGCCTTTTTCCAAAAACTTGAACCATCAAATGTTTTTATCTTTGCCATACATTTGGAATCTTTCAATTTCTCTTTTTATTCTTTGTCGCTATAATCGAAGAACTAACTAAGTTATAATGAAGGAATGAAAAATCAATTAGAAATGCAAGCATTATTTCAACTTAGTACTAGGAGATATGATGAGGAAATTGAGCTAGTAAAAAAAGCAATGGTAGATCTTCAAAGTATTTGTAAAGTAAAAAATGCATATGAAATTGGTGAACCATTTTCAAAGGCTGGTTGGACCTTTTTTACAGTTCAAATTAGTTCTGAGATGGTTGCTGTAATTGAAAAGACTGGCATGTTAGAAGGAGCACTTGGTTTTGGGATTGCAGAACAATTAAAAAATTTTGTGGGACATTTTTTAGAATCTAAGGGTAGTCAGGTAAGAATTGAGAAAAAAGATTATTAGTAAATTCTAACCATCTACATCTTTCTTTGTAGTGCTAAATTCCTCTACAATTATATCATTTAACATTTTTTCTTTTGATTCAGATGGATTTTCTCCAAGTAGCTCAAATCCAATTTTTTCATTCTCAGCCAACATTATAGATTCACTATTTGTAAAAACATCAACTGAAACCACAAATACGAATAAAACTATGCCAAGGCCTGTAGCAATAGCCAACAAACCTGCTGATTTTTTTGAGGTTTGTTTATAATTATTCTCATTTTGATTATATTTATCTGTCAACAATGAGCCAACGATTTTATCCATAGCTTGATTATCTGTTAGAAGACGCTCATTCCAAGCTAATACAATTGAAATTACGTCAATCATTAAACGCTTTGCGTGCTGCGTATTCATTCTTCCAACTACCATATTCTCAAGTAATGCCACGCATAATTTCAAATAATGTGTTGTTTGTAATGTTTTTCAAACAGTTTTTACAGTTATGGTATATCCAGAAATTATTGAAACAATTGATTATTGGATTTAATCTAAATTTTATTGAACATAGTAAGATTGCCTAACAACTGGTGATAGTGGAATAGGATCCTTTAGTGAATTCCAAACAAATGTTTCAATAATATACTCACCAGCTATACTTGGAGTCCATGATTGTGATAATTCAAGTATTTGATTTGATTGCAATTCTCCCTCAACCCAAGACAATGAAACTATAGTTCCTTCAGGAGAATTGATTTGTACTATAAAGATAAAACCTTGTCCAAAATTTTGATTATTTTGAACAGCTCCAACAACTTGAAGTTGATCATTAGTTTTTAAATCATTAATTACATTTCCAGATCTATCTGCAATGAAATTGTTAGCTATGGAGACTCTTTCAATTGGAGGAATATTTGAGGCAAATTTTGCAGAGCTTGTAATTTGCAAATCATCTGAAATACTGTAAGGTCTTGGAAGAGTAAAATCCCTATACTTTGCTTCTAGTATATCACCAGGATTTGCAAATAATCTATTTCCACTAGAAGAACTACTCTGAGTAAAAGAAATAGCAGCTTCGAAGATTCCTGATGCTTCATTTGTTTCTGTTGCAGTAGCAACAATTCCAGCAGCGTCAGAATGAGATGTAATCTTCAAATCAACCTGATCTATTATTTCGGGATTAAGGTTCATGTCTGGATCAATTACTCGAATTTTTGCAGTATCTCCTACAAAATAAGCTGGTTCCATAAAACTCACTTCACCAATATTCCATCTAATTAATGCAGAATGAGTTAATACTACACCATCAGCAAACTCAAAAGAAATTGTAATTCCTCCTCTATTCGTAGTTTCTAAGAATCCATTAGTGGGACCACTACCCGTTGTTCTAGGATTTGTGTCAGGTACACCATCACCGTTGGCATCGTGTAAAAATCCAGTAAGAATAACTTCTCCAGTAAATATTCCAGTATTTGTTCCAGTTTCTGTCAATTTGTATGGTTTGAGTGAATGATTGGTAGTAGAAATTTTGACAAAATGTTCTTCATCCTCACCAATAGAATCAATGCCATCACGGTTTGCATTCCAACTTGGTGCAAGAATTGTTATGTACACCTTATCTGTCCAAGTGTATACATCCTGATCTGTAAAGATTGGTGAATATGGATTAAAATAATCTGGAGGACTCTGAGCAAATGCAGATAAAACTAAAACCAATCCAAGTATCGCTGAAATTTCTAACAACTTTTCTTCCTCTGAATAATCTACTTACAGATCCATTAAAAAACGCATTACAACATTTTTTCCTTCTAAAATTTCCATTAAATGAAATGTTGGGGCTTTGATTTCTATCTTGAAATGGTGCTTCTTAAGGTCGATAGGTTCTCCAAAAACAGTAGCTTTTATTTCATATTCCTCATTTTTTTGTAAACTTAGATCAAATCTCCGTATTGCAAAACCTTCAGTAATCAGCTGAAAGTTAATTTCTTCAAGCCAATTAAATAAAATATACCTAAGATCTTTTCCTTTAACTTTTAGTGTTCTTTTCTCTTTCTCTTCAACACTCGAGATATCGAGAGTAGTTTCTACTACTGATTCGCCTGCCTTTACAAAAGCTTCCTTCAAAGTAGAAGCTTTTACTTCAATGAAAGCATCTGTTGTATGTTCGAGATATCTAAAACTCAATTGATTTCAGAAAAGTTTTCTGATATTAATAGGTAGAAAAAAGCTTGCGCAAAGCCTAAAATGCACAAACCCCTGCTGGGAAGTAATTTGGAACTTCCAAGAGGAATGAAAGACTTTGATGATGATGAGCTTTTCAAAATCGATTATGTCAAACAAAAATTCACTGAAACTGCAAAGCTTTTCGGGTATCGCTTCATGGACCCCTCGCCAATTGAGTTATTCTCAGTTTTAGAGACAAAAAGTGGACCAGCCATTAAAGATGATATTTACTATTTCAGAGATAAACATGATAGAGAAGTTGGATTACGATTTGATTTTACTATGGGACTTACTCGGTGGGTAGTTTCACAAAAATCTCTTAAGCTTCCAGCCAAATTAGCCTCCTTTGGAGGAGTATTCAGATATGACGAACCCCAAAAAGCCAGATACAGATTTTTTCATCAATGGAATATTGAGATTTTTGGCAAATCTAGCTTAGCAGCTGATGCAGAACTAGTAGAATTTACTTCAAGATTTTTTGAAAAGCTTAATCTAAAAAACATTGTTATTGATATTAATCATAGAAAACTTGTAGAATTTTTTGTTAAAAAAACCATTTCAACAATAATTCCATCTGTTAATGAACAAGATATCTCAGATGCATTTCGCTTATTGGATAAAGTGCAAAAAAAATCAGAAACCAAACTTGTTGAAGAGTATAAGGAACGTTTTTCCCAACCTGTAATTCATCAATTAATTGAATTTGCCTCTCTTAAAGGAAACCCTCATGAAATCGAACAAAAATTTTCGGAGATAAAGGAATTTCAAAACTGGGATGAGCTAAAGGAACTATATTTTTCCCTGGAAGAAAGAGACTTGGAAAACATTAGAATCAACTTTGGAATTGTGAGAGGTTTAGACTATTATTCAGACTTTGTCTTTGAGGCCTTTGATACAAGCTTAGATATTGGTGCCCTTGTTGGTGGTGGAAGATATGATAGCTTGCCAAAAGCATTTGGACGAGATGATTTAGGAGCTACAGGAGTTGCAGGTGGCGTAGAGAGAATAATACTTTCACTAGACAAACAAGGTCTAGTCCCACCTCGACAATCACAATTGGTCTCAGTCTTGTATGCCACATCTGAGATGCAGGAAGAAGCAACAAACTTGGCATCTCAGCTAAGATCTGAAGGAATATCTGTAGTAATTGATCTAGCTGGAAGACCACTCAAAAAACAAATAGAATCAGCTACTAATTCTAAATACGCGATTATTGTTGGTTCAAAGGAATTTTCAGAAGATAAAGTTGTTTTACGAAACATGCAGGATAGAACAGAAAAACAAATTTTAGTTGATGACTTAATTACTAATTCAAAATCAATTCTTAGTTAGAAAAGGCTCTAGTTAACATCATTATTTCTGGACCACTTGTTAATGTACCCACAACTATTGCATTATTGTTAGCTAAAAGTCCAGACGAAACATACGGAACCCCGCCATTAATTGTAGATGGTTCTAAATTAACTCCTAAAACATTTGAAATAGTTTTGATATCATCATCGTCAGTTTCTGGATGAATAACTCCACCATGTGATGTTGCTTTTACCACAACCCCAACCTGATGGAAGCCCGCTACTCTCTTTTGTATTACCTCAATTCCCATTACATCTCCTATTTTTTTTACTTCATCTTTTGGAAATACTGGTGATACTATTCCACCTTTGTCATTTAGACAAATCAAATTTCCTAATGCATTAAACTTTGTATCTAAAACTTCAACATTCAAGTCAGTGGATTTCTTTAGATGATCGTATTCCCATTGTTGACAGGTACTTGGGACCAATATGCCATGATTGTTTACAACCATTAAAGCTCCTAAGAGGCGTGTGTTTACCATTGACGCAAAGATGTAATCGTTTTTCAGATATTCAGCAAGTTTTTTTGCCTTTGTTTTTGCAAACCCATTTGGAATAAAAACAAAATCATCATTTGTAATAGTGTACAGTCCAATGTTAGGTCCCCTATACACATCATACTTGAAAATATCCAACGAAAACTGATCATTACCAAAACGATATGAACGTAAGGAAAAAAAACGAAAAACGGTGTTATAATTGAAAAAAATTTTTAGATCTATATTTTAGTGCTGACTAATTTTGCCTAGATTTAAATAATATTGTAATGATCAGATTGAATATGCCAATTAAAGAAGACTTTTGTAAAGATAAAAAGCCAATAGGAAAGATCTCGCTCGCTGGCGGTGAATACTTCCATTTTGTTTGGCCATCTCAGGGTTTGGTAGAGGCTTCAAAGGATGAACAAGTCCTAAAAGCTTACAAATCCCACGGCGAGAAAATGGAAAAACTTGGCGTTAGTGGAACAATGGTTGCAATTGATTGGGACTCTTGTGTAGGAGATGGAGCATGCATCGAGGCCTGTCCCGTGCAGGTGTTTCAATGGTACAGAACCGAAAAAGACATTCCAGCTATAAAGGCAATAAATGAAACCTTTGAAGGAACTGGAAGTACTGAAAAAGAAGAGCGAAAAGATTATTCTGACAATGCAGACCCAATTAGAGAGCACGACTGCATTTGGTGCATGGCATGCGTTTCAGTATGTCCTCCACAAGCAGTTCTCGTAGATCAAGGGAACCAAGAATGGCACGAAAAAGCAGCTGGAACATTCCAAAAAATGGAATCCGGATCAGCTAATCCACACGCAGAACATTAGCCTTATTTTTCCTTTCTTTATTTTTCATCTACTCTATTGTAAAATCATTTTCTTAATTCTAAAACAAATTTTAGTCAGAGGATATCAACGAATCCCGCAGAGGTCGCCTAGCCTGGTAGGGCGCGGGCCTTGAGAGCCTGTGTTCGCAAGAACACGAGGGTTCGAATCCCTCTCTCTGCGTTATTTTCCAAATTTTCCAAGCTCTGCCAAAAGTGCGGACAACTGAATTTCAGGATTAGCTCCTGTGAGAATTCTATAATCATATTTTGCAATTATACCAGAAATTTCACTGAGATTTTTATTCTTTGATCTAAAAATTGCTCCATTGATATATTTAAGAAAGTCTGATTCTGACATCCCATAAACTTTGATGAGCTCAATCATTTTTTCGCGAGCGTTTATAATTTTTCCATCTAGTGCTAGCTTCAATACACCATCTACATCTTTAATTTTTGTGAGACCAGCTGATGCTTTGACATTATCTTCATTTACAACTCCCAAACTTGCAGCTGCTTGTAGCAAATTAATTGCATGTCTCAAATCTCCTTCAGTATAATCATAAATTTCAGTTAGACCTTTTTCATCAGCCTTTATCTTTTCTTTTTTTGCAATATTCTTTAGATGTGAAACCACCTCTTTTTCTGGAATTGTGGTGAACTTAAAAACAGCACATCTGCTCTGAATTGGAGTAATAATTTTTGAAATATTATTTGCGATCAGAATAAACCTACAAAATTTTGCCGTATCTTCAATTATTCTACGTAATGCAGTTTGTGCATCAGCAGTCATCTCGTCTGCCTCATCAAGGATGATTATTTTGAAAGGGATTTCTGTGCCAAGTCCAGCAAATCTAGAAAACTTTTTGACTCGTTCTCGCACCATATTGATTCCTCTTTCATCAGACGCATTGAGTTCCAAGGTGGAATCTTTCCAATGTTTTCCTAAAATTTCATGAGAAATACAGATAGCAAGGGTTGTTTTTCCAACACCTGCAGAACCTGAAAAGAGCAGATGAGGCATTTCTGGTTGATTCTTTAAAAGAGAAGTAATGCTCCCAACAATTTCTTTCTGATTAACCAGATCGTCTATCTTATGCGGACGATATTTTTCAACCCACATAATATTAGAAACGGACATTCAGATCTACCCAATGCTCAACCTATACTAAAAAGTCAACTATTTACAGGATCAATTGATCTCACTAAAAGGTAAAAGATATTGATCGATCCGATTCATCTCGAACCTACTTGGGATTACTGATCTTCATGCTTAACAGTACTGAGCTTGCAAAGGTCCATCATACTGGATTTGACTTAGAGGATGTTAAGGTCACCTTTTTGCACGATCTCAAAATCAAAGTAGCTAGTGTGGATGTTGAAGGAAAACAAGGAGAGATGCTGAACATCACAAGATGGGTTGCAACGGTTCTAGAGTCAGAAAAGCATTTAACAATTCAGGAGACAGATATGATAGTTGAGCTAAAGCAAGCTACAGTGAAGGAAAACGTTCAAGGAGAGTTTGAGCTTGCAACACTAGAGCCTCACTTTTATGTAAGATTACTTTCATACATGAAAAAACTTCCCAAGGATGATTTTGACAAAGTTGAGAGTATGTTAAATTCTCTTGTTCGAAAAAGGCAAGGAAAAATCATTCATTTGGCTGATTCATCCAAGTTAACTGCAGATCTGAGTAAAAAGCTGACCACTGAGGAAAGGTTGTTCTATGAAAAAATTTACAACACATCAACTGACTTTAAAAAACAAATTTTAGGTGATCATAAATGACAGCACTTGAAATCAAGACAAAGTCTGCAATGTCAGATGAGGTAAAGGAATTTTTAAAACAACACAAAGACAAGTATGGAGATTTCAGATATGTTGAACAAATCGACCAGATGATGCCAAAAAATGCTAAATTCATAGTAATTGACTATAATGATCTGGTTTCACATCCACAAATAGAATCAAAATTTAATGAAAATCCAGATGAAATTTTAACTGCATTTTCAACTGCAATCAAGCAAATTCTTCAAGAAAGATTCCCACAATATGCTGCTAAAATAAAAGATTCAATCAGAGCCAGAATTGTAAACTATCCTGTTCAGCGAAGTCTTCGTCAAATCAATGCTGAAATCATAAACAAGATGACTAGTGTTTCTGGAATGGTAGTTAGATCTTCAGAGATAAAACCACTGGCAAAAGAAATCACCTACAAGTGTGGAAACAATCATGAATTTCATATTACACTAGAAAAAGGAATGGCTGTTCCACCTCTATTCAAATGTGGAATTGATCCAAAATGTACAAGCAGAGAGTTTACAATTCAGCCTGACAAAAGTAGATTTATCGATTTTCAAATTGCTAGGCTACAAGAGCTACCTGAGGATTTACCTCCTGGTCAACTGCCTCACTATGTTGATGTCACAATCAAACAAGATCTAGTAGATAACGCAAGACCAGGAGATAGAATCATTCTTACAGGAATTGTAAGAATAGAGCAGGAATATTTTACAGGTGTTAGAGCAAACAGTGGCCTTTACAGATTAAGAATTGATAGCAATAATGTAGAATTTCTTACGGGACGTGGTACAAAAACTTCACGAAAAATAGAAAGAGAAGAAATCTCATCTGAAGAAGAAAAAATCATCAAGGCATTGGCAAATAATCCTGATATCTATGAAAGACTAGTTGGTTCATTTGCACCTCATATTCAAGGACATAACTTGATTAAGGAATCAATTTTATTATTAATTGCAGGTTCTACACAACGTATACTTCAAGATGGAACCAAGATTAGGGGAGACATTAACATATTTTTGGTAGGTGATCCAGGTACTGCGAAAAGTGAGATGCTAAAGTTTTGTGCAAGAATTGCACCAAGAGGACTTTATACATCAGGTAGAGGATCAACTGCAGCTGGACTTACTGCCGCTGTAGTCAAAGACAAATCTGGAATTATGATGCTTGAAGCTGGAGCAGTAGTACTTGGAGACCAAGGCCTAGTATGTATTGATGAATTTGATAAAATGAAACCAGAGGACCGAAGTGCATTACACGAAGTTATGGAGCAACAATCAGCAAGTATTGCAAAAGGGGGAATTGTTGCTACACTTAATGCACGAACCTCTATTCTTGCAGCTGCTAACCCAATGTATGGAAAGTATGATCCATTCAAAAATATTACAGAAAATGTAAATCTTCCAATTCCACTATTGACAAGATTTGATTTAATTTTTGTGGTAAGAGATATTCCCTCAAAGGAAAAAGATACTAGAATTGCACAGCATATCATTAATTTGCATACTCCAACTGGGAACGATACACGTTCTCTAATTGATTCAGATACTCTAACAAAATACTTGGCGTATTCAAAGAAAATCAATCCAGTACTCAGCAAAGAAGCTGAAGAAAAGATTCTCAAATACTATATGAAAATGAGAAATGTAGATTCTGAAGATATGATTACAGTTACCCCAAGACAATTAGAAGGACTAATCAGACTGGCAACTGCTAGAGCACGTATTTTGCTAAAGGACAAAGTAGAAGCAGAAGATGCAGAACGAGCAATTTTCTTGATTGAAAGTATGCTTCAAGATGCAGGAGTTGACGTTAATACTGGAAAAGTAGATCTTGGAGTACTTCAAGGTAGGGCTCACAGTGAGGTTTCAAAAATGCAACTCTTTATGGATATTCTTAGATCCCTTGAAGGCGAACCCAAGACTCCAGTTGAAGAGAGATTATTCCTAAAGGAGCTAGAAAAATCCACCAAGTTCACTGCAGATGAAGCTCGGAGTTACATTAGAAGGATGCTTCGCGAAGCATCTATTTATGAATCCAAACCCGGTCATTATAACCGGGTATGAAAGTAACCGAATTAAAATTACCAAAATCAGCAATTAGTTTTTTAAAAAAACAAGGATACTCAGAACTTTATCCACCACAAGAAGAAAGCATTAAAGCTGGACTATTGGATGGAAAAAATATTCTTGTCTCAGCTCCAACAGCTAGTGGAAAAACGCTAATTGCGATTCTTGCTATGATAAATTTTCTTTCAAAGAACAAAGGCAAAGTAGTTTATTTGTGCCCTCTCCGAGCTTTGGCAGCAGAAAAATTTTCAGAATTTAAAAAATTAGAGAAAATAGATTTTGGAAGAAAGATCAAGGTTCAAATTTCTACTGGAGATTTTGAATCAAAGGATAAAAATCTAGGAGAAAGTGACATACTAATTCTAACAAATGAAAAGATGGATTCTATTATCCGTCATGGTTCTGAATGGGTAGATGATGTGGGACTCGTAATAGCAGATGAAATTCATCTGATTGGAAATGATGACAGAGGTCCAGCACTTGAAATCACACTAACAAAACTCAAACTACTTGAGACTCGTCCTCAAATTCTATCTCTTAGTGCAACAATAACAAATGCTGATGAACTTGCACAATGGCTTGATAGTGAGCTTGTCAAAAGTAAATGGCGACCTGTTCCACTTTACGAGGGAGTTTATGATGCAGGATCTGTTGTCATGAATGATGGCCGAGAATTTGAAGTTGAAGCAAGCATTAGAGGAAAGCCTGTTGATTTGGGAGTAGAATCGGTAAAAAATGGAGGTCAATCACTACTTTTTGCTGAAACTAGAGCACGTTCATCATCACTTGCTACAAAAGCAGCCGATGCAATTTCTAAATCATTAGCAAAATCTGACATTGCAGAGCTTGAAAAGATTTCAAAAAAACTTTTAGAAAATAATGAACACACTGAGCTGCTAAAGACTCTTGCAGCACTAATTAAGAAGGGAGTTGCATTTCATCATGCAGGTCTTAATCCAACTTGTAGGGAAACCGTAGAATCTGAATTTAGAAATGGAAAAATAAAATTGCTTGCTGCAACTCCTACCCTTGCTTCAGGGGTTAATCTACCTGCAAGACGAGTTGTTATTTCAAGTATTAATCGATATAATTCAAAATATGGTGGCAACAAACCAATTAGTGTTTTAGAATACAAACAACTCTGTGGCAGAGCAGGAAGACCGCAGTATGATAAATTTGGTGAAGCCATTATAGTTGGAAACTCTAACAGTGCAGAATTAATTGACTATTATGTTAACGGAGAACCTGAACCAATAGAGTCAAAGATAACTGATGACAAGTCACTGAGAACTCATGTTTTAAGTCTTATTGCAACTAATCCTGGAATTAAAAAAGACGAAATTATTGAATTCTTTTTGCAAACCTTGGGCGGTACGCAAATACGAAAACCCACAATGAAATTTGGAATTGATATTGCACTACGATTTCTCACTGAAGAAGAGCTAATAATAAAAAAAGGAGAACGATTTGTTGCAACAGAATTTGGGAAAAAAGTTTCAAAACTATACATTGATCCACTTACTGCAACTTTCTTTCGAGATGCAATTGAGACTGTTTCAAAAGAAAGAAAACACACCTTGGGTTTTCTACACTTGATTACAACAAGTGAGGAATTTTTTCCCAAGTTTTCTCTTAGAAACAAAGATTATGAAAAAGTCAGCATCATGCTTGAAAACAATGCATCAGAGCTAATCAAGCCAATTTCAGAGTATGATTGCTCTAGGAGCTTGCTTGCCTTGCAAGATTGGATTACAGAATCATCTGAAATATCACTTTCGGATAATCTGAATACTCAATCAGGAGATATGCACAGAATGGTTGAAACCGCAGACTGGCTTGTATACTGCCTGCGAGAGCTGGCCAAACAAGGTGAACGGGCAGATCTTATAGAAGAATTAGATGTTTTACGAAAAAGAATAATCTATGGTATTCGAGAAGAACTAACCGAACTTGTAAAAATCAAGGGAATAGGTAGGATTCGTGCACGCAAATTGTATAAAAATGGAATTAAAAATCTTGAGGATCTTTCTAAGATTCCAGTAAACAAATTGGCAGAGATTGATAAAATTGGTTCAACACTTGCAGATAACATCAAGTCCCAATTACGAAATGGTAGATAATTGCCAGAAAGAATTATAGCTGCAGTAATTGTTTCCTTTATAGCATTTTTTACTGTTTATTTCCTCTCTCCATTTTTAATTAAAGCTCTTGAGAAACGAAATCTGACTGTCAAGGATTATCATAGAGAAGGAGGAGCTATGGTTGCTCGTCCTGGAGGACCTTCGATTATTGCAGGAATATTGATATCTGAATTAGTTCTGTATGTTTTCTTTCCGATAGTTGAGATAATTGCTATAATCATAACTACTAGTTTGGCCTTTTTAGTTGGATTTGTTGATGATAGGAGAGTAATGGGTGGATGGTTTAAACCAGTTGCACTTGCTGCCTCTGCAATACCTATTCTTTTGCTAGGTGCATATGATTATCATTTGGCATTTCCACTTTTTGGTGTAGTAAGCATCCCATTGTTATATTTTGGATTAGTAATTGTTATGATTACAGTTACTGGAAACACTGTCAATTCAATTGACGTTCTTAATGGTGTTGCAAGTGGTTTTATGGCAATTGCGAGTTTTGCATTAACAATCTCACTTTTCATTATACAAAACTATGAAATAGCTTTAGCAAGTTTACCATTAGGATTTGTTTGTTTGGCATTTTACAAATATCATAAATTTCCAAGTAAAATTTTTCCAGGAGATTCTGGAGCTTTGGTTATTGGAGCAATGTATGGAACAATTGCAATAGTGGGTGGTGTAGAAATTATTGCTGCAGTTGCACTTTTACCAGCAATATTCAATTCATTTTTGTTTTTGTCAAGTATGAAACGAATTGTTGAACACAGAGAAATTAAATCTAAACCAGTAGTGTTAACTGAAGATTTTAAGTTAAAGGCTACCCCTCACAAAGACTCACCAGTTACTCTAGTCAGGTTAATTGTTGCTAGGGAGCCTTTGACTGAAAAACAAATAGGTTTTGTAATATTTCGACTAGGAATTTTTTCGGGCATTCTTGCAATAATTACTGCCTTTATGATGGGTGTTGTTCTTTGAAAAACTCAATTTACATTTTTATCTTTTTAATGTGGATCTTAATCATGATTGGGGGAGGCCTTGCAGTAGTAATTCTTGGCCCTTTTCAAATTTCTGGTT